>DATIUK010000289.1:0-4245 GCA_035466885.1 Casimicrobiaceae bacterium | reverse complement strand
GAGGACGAGGATCCGGCGGGACAGCAGGGCGGCGAGTTCGACGGAGCGGTCGGGTTGCATGGCGGGTTCGGAATCCGGTGGCCGCCAGCGGACGGCGGTCGTGGATTCTAGCAGGACCGACCCCTGCTCACTGCGTTCGCTGCCCCCTCGAAGGGGGCGAGGCCTCCCTTGGGGCGGCCCGGCGGGGGGCCCGCGGCCCGAGGCGCCTTCCGGCCGGGTAACCGGAATCTCAGCCCAGCAGGTCGGCCAGCGTGCGGGCGACGACCTTGGTCGCCCGCCGCAGGTCTTCGAGCAGCAGGTTCTCGTCGGCCCGCTTGGCGTTGGACTCCAGTACCGTGCGCGGGCCGGCGCCGTAGATCACCGCCGGCACCCCCGCGGCACCGTACAGCCGCGCATCGGTGTAGAGCGGCGTGCCCTTTTCGGGAATCGCTTCGCCGAACACCGCCTGCGCGTGGCGCTGGATCGCCGCCACCAGCAGTGCGTTGCCGGGCAGCGGCTTCAGCGGCAGTGCGAGCAGCAGGCGCCGGATTTCCAGCCGCACGCCGGGCGAGCGTGCCACCGCGCCCTCGATCAGCGCGGTGAGCTCGGCCTCGACCGCCGCGGCATCCTCCTCGGGAATCATCCGCCGGTCGAGCTTCAGCGTGACCCGGCCGGGCACGACGTTGGTGTTGCTGCCGCCCTCGATGCGGCCGACGTTGAGGTAGGGGTGCGTGATGCCCGGCACCTGCGAGCGGCGCTCGCGCAGCACGTCGTTGTGCGCGTACAGCGCGGTCAGCAGTTTGTTCACCGCCTGCAGCGCGTCGACGCCGGTGTGCGGAAACGCCGCGTGCGAGGCAACGCCGTGCAGCGTGAGCTCCATCTGCAGGCAGCCGTTGTGCGCGGTGACGACCTCGTAGCTGAAGCCGGCGGCAATCAGCAGGTCGGGCCGGGTGAGGCCCTGCCGCAGCAGCCAGCCGGGACCGAGCTCGCCGCCGAACTCCTCGTCGTAGGTGAAGTGCAGCTCGACGGCGCCGCGGGCGGGCCGCGCGACCGCTTCCAGAGCGAGGAGCGCGAAGGTGAAGCTCGCGAAGTCGCTCTTGCTCACCGCCGCGGCGCGGCCGTAGAGCCTCCCGTCGACGATCTTTGCGCCGTAGGGGTCGTGCGTCCAGCCCTCGCCCGGCGGCACGACGTCGCCGTGCGCGTTGAGGGCGATCACCGGTGTGCCTTCGCCGTAGCGCCGCCGCACAATCAGGTTGGTGATCGACGCGAGGCCGTGGGCGGCGACCTCGGCGGCAGGCACCGCGTGCTTCTCGGCCGCGAACCCCATCGCCGCGAGCAATTCGGCAGTGCGCTCGGCGTGCGGCGCGTTGTTGCCGGGCGGCGTGTCGGTCGGCACGCGCACCAGCGCCTGCAGGAACCGGATCTCGTCGTCGAAGTGCGCGTCGATCCAGCGGTCGAGGGCGTCGTAGGGTTCGCTCATGGCATTCCTTCGTGCTGCGCACTCCGGCATTCGCGCTGGGGGCGGCCCGTCGCGCTCATTCCAGGTTCTCGATCAGGTGGGAGAACGCCCGGACCGCGAGATCGGCGTCGTGCGCGGTGACGGTCTCCAGGGGATTGTGGCTGATGCCGCCGTTACCGCCGCGGACGAACAGCATCGCCTGCGGCATGATCTCGTGCAGCTTCATCGCATCGTGCCCGGCGCCGCTCGGCATCCGGTGCACCGGCAGCCCGAGCGCCGCGACGGCGGCTTCCCATCGCCGCTGCCACTCGGGCGCGCTCGGTGCCGCGGCGACACGCATGGATTCCTCCAGCGTGTGGCTCGTCCCCCGGCGCACCGAGATCGCCGCGAGCTCGGCCAGCACGTCGGCCGCGAGCGCGTCGCGCGCGGCATCGGCAGTCGCCCGCAGGTCGAGGCTGAAGCGGCAGCGTCCGGGCACGACGTTGATCGACCCGGCGGGCACTTCGAGCATGCCGACGGTGCCGACGATATCCGGGACCGCCGCCGCCCGGCGCTCGACGAAGAGCGCGAGTTCGGCGACCGCCAGCGCGGCGTCGCGCCGTCGATCCATCGGCGTCGTGCCGGCGTGGCTCGCCTGCCCGATCACCTCGCCGACACAGCGCACGCCGCCGTTGATCGAGGTGACGACGCCCAACGGCAGGTCGAGCTCGTCCAGCACCGGGCCCTGCTCGATGTGCACCTCGACGAAACCGAGGTAGCGCGCCGGGTCGCGCCGCTCACGCAGGATCGCCTCCATCGTCGCCGGCAGACCGGCGCTGCGCATCGCCTCGCGCATGGTCACGCCGTCGGCGTCGACCTGGTCGAGCCACGCAGGGTCGAAGCGCCCGACCAGCGCGCCGGACCCGAGGAACGTGGCCTTGTAGCGCTGCCCCTCCTCCTCGGCGAACGCGACGACCTCGATCCCATGCGCCAAGCGCCGGCCCGCGCGGGCGAGCTCGCGCACGCTGGCGATCGGCACCAGGATGCCCAGACGGCCGTCGTACCGGCCGCCGTTGCGCACGGTGTCGTAGTGGCTGCCGGTGATGAGTCGCGGCGCCGCAGGGTCCGCGCCGTGGTAGACGCCGACGACGTTGCCGACCGCGTCGACGCGCGTTTCATCGAAGCCCGCCGCCTGCATCCAGCCCAGAATCCGACGCGCGCAGGAGCGGTGCGCCTCGGTGAGGTAGAGGACGGTGAGCTCGCCCCGCTCGCGGTAGCCGGGATCGCTGTCGACGGCGAGCAGCGCGGCCCAGTCCCAGACCGCGTCGCCCAGCGCCGGGGTCTCGCCGAACTTGTCGGCGAGGCGGATCTCGGCGATCCGGTGGATGTTGCGCAGGGCTTCGGCGAACTCGTCGTCGGGGTGCCCCGCCAGGCGCCGCTCGAAGCTCGCGATGATCTCCTGCCGGGTGAGCCCCGCGCCGCGGGGCCCTCGCACCGCCAGGATGAACGGCCAGCCGAAGCGCGCGTTGTAGGCGGCGTTGAGCGCCTGGATGCGCGCGAACTCCGCCGGCGTGCAGTCGGTGAGCCCCGCCCGGCCCTGCTCGCCGGTCGACTCGGCGGTGAGCGCCTTGGCGACCATCGCCTTGCCGGCGAGCTCGGGATGGGCGCGAATCAGCCCCAGCTGGCGCTCGCGCCCCGCGCCGCGGACGACTTCGACCAGCGCGCGCTTCAGCGCCGCGAGCGAGGCGAACGGCCGTCGCCCCCACGCCTCGCGGGCGATCCACGGTGAGTGCTCGTAGGTGCCCTCGAGCAGGACGACGAAGGCGTCGTCGCTGGCGGCATTGATCCCGGCGAGAGTCAGCGGCACGAGGGGGTCACTCCCAGAGAAAGGCAGTCGCGGGATCGAACGGATGGGTCCGGCGCCAGTGGCGCGCGATGTCGAGCCGTCGCGTCACCCAGACGCGGTCGTGGCGCTCGACGTGGTCGAGGAAGCGCTGCAGCGCGCGCATCCGGCCGGGACGGCCGAGCAGCCGGCAGTGCATGCCCACCGACAGCATCGCGGGCCGCTCCTCCCCTTCGGCGTAGAGCACGTCGAAGCTGTCGCGCAGGTAGCAGAAGAACTCGTCGCCGTGGCCGAAACCCTGCGGCAACGCAAAGCGCATGTCGTTGGCGTCCAGCGTGTAGGGCACGACGAGGTGCGGCGCCAGCGCCCCGTCGGACTTCCTCACCTGCAGCCAGAACGGGAGGTCGTCGCCGTAGTAGTCGCTGTCGTACTCGAAGCCGCCGAAGTCGGCCACCAGCCGGCGGGTGTTCGGGCTGTCGCGGCCGGTGTACCAGCCCAGCGGGCGTACGCCGGTCGCCGCCTGAACCGCCGCAACGCCGAGCCGCAAGTGCTGGTACTCGGTCGCCTCGTCGACGTTCTGGTAGCTGATCCAGCGCCAGCCGTGGCAGGCGACCTCGTGGCCGAGCTCGACGAACGCCGCGGCCACCTCGGGGCAGCGCTTTAACGCCATGCCGACGCCGAACACGGTCAGCGGCAGCCCGCGGCGCTCGAATTCGCGCAGCAGCCGCCAGACGCCGACACGCGCGCCGTACTCGTAGATGCCCTCCATGCTCAAGTGCCTTGCGGCGAAAGCCGGCGGGTCGAACATCTCGGACAGGAACTGCTCGCTGCCCGCGTCGCCGTGGAGCACCGAATTCTCGCCGCCTTCTTCGTAATTCAACACGAACTGCAGCGCCACGCGGGCGTTGCCGGGCCAGCCGGCGTGCGGCGGATGGCGGCCGTACCCGGCGAGGTCCCGCGGGTAGCGCCCGGGCGACGGGGCGGA
>DATIUK010000288.1:0-4842 GCA_035466885.1 Casimicrobiaceae bacterium | reverse complement strand
CATGCCGCCGGGAAAGATGTGCTGCTGGATGAAGTCGGACTGGCTGCGATAGCGCTCGAAGCGCGCGTCGGCGATGGTGATCGTCTGGATCGACGCCCGACCGCCGGGGGCCAGAACGCGGCGCACCGTGTCGAAGTAGGTTGGCCACCACTTCTCGCCGACCGCCTCGAACATCTCGATCGAGGCGACGCCGTCGTAGGTCCCGGTCTCGTCGCGGTAGTCGCGCAGGTGGAAGCGCACGCGCTCGCCGAGTCCGGCGCGCGCGATCCGTTCGCGGGCGTAGGCGGTTTGCGCGTCGGACAGGGACAGCCCCGTCACGCGGTAGCCGGCGCGGCCGGCGACCTCGGCGAAGCCGCCCCAGCCGCAGCCGATCTCCAGGATGTGCGCGCCCGGCGGCAGGTCGAGCTCGGCCAGGATCCGGCGGTACTTGGCGTCCTGTGCGACGGCCGTCGACTGCCCGAAGTCGCCGTCGAACAGTGCCGACGAATAGGTCATCGTCGGGTCGAGCCAGCGCTGGTAGAAGTCGTTGCCCAGATCGTAGTGGGCGACGATGTTCCGCTTCGCCTGCCGCCGCGTGTTGGCGCGACGCCAGTGCCGCAACCGGAACGCGAGCTGCTGCCACCAGCGGCCGTAGAAGGCGAGCTCGAGCGCCGCGTGGTTGCGGGCGAGCAGCGTGAGCAGCGCGGTGAGGTCGGGCGTGTCCCAGCGTCCCTCCATGTAGGCTTCCGCGAACGCGACGTCGCCGCCGGTGAGGATGTCGCGGGCGAGGCGCCAGTCGCGGAAGACGAACTCGCCGCGACCGGTCGCCCCGGAACCGGGACCGAAGCGATGGGTCGTGCCGGCGGGCGTGTGCACGACGAGCTCGCCCTGGTCCAGGCGACGCAGCAGCGCGAACAGCAGTCGTGCGGGCGCCGGAGCGTCGGCGGGAATCGCCAGGGCGCCGGGCAGGCCCCCGGCGATGGAGAGGGACGGGTTGCCGTTGGTTTCGGAGCGGATCATCGGGTCGTGGTCTCGACGGGTGGAAGGGGCTTGGTGAAGAACGGCACGCGCTTCACCCAGAGTTTCGCCGCCTGCCAGTGGATGCGTGCCATCACGCCCAGGGTGAACAGCGGGTAGCGGAACAGCAGTCCGCGCACGGCGCCCGGGACCAGCGGCGTGGCGGTGCCGGAGATCCAGGTCTCGAGCAGCGGGTCGGGCGCGCCCTCGTCGGCATGGTAGTCGATGCGCGCGAGCCAGCGCGACGGGTCGAACGCGAACCGGAAGCGATAGCTGCCGCGGACCTCGCAGAACGGCGAGACGTGGAAGACCTTGCGGGCGGTGAGCGTGCGGCCGGACGCGAGCGTGGCACCCGCCGGGTCGGCCAGCAGGTAGTTGTGCTGCTCGCCGAACGTGTTCGCGACCTCGCAGAGCACCGCGCGCACTGCGCCCTCGCGGTCGTGGCAGACCCAGAAGCTCACCGGGTTGAACACGTAGCCCAGCATCCGCGGGAACGCGTAGAGCACGACCTCGCCGTCGGCGGCAACGCCTTCGCGCGCGAGCAGCGCGCGGATCCAGGGCAGGAGCGCACTGCCGTCGCGCGCGCCGTGGTCGCGGTCGTGGAACGACACCCAGCCGCGGCGGTTGTGCGCGACGCCGGCCGCATCGAGCGCCGGCAGGAGGGACAGCGGCAGGCGCAGGCAGAACGCCGGGTACCGGAACGCGTTCTCCCGCGGCGAGCGCCGCCGATGCCCGACCTCGCCGTGGATCAGCGCGAGGCCGATCGGCGTCGCGGCGGCACCGGCGGCGCGACTCGCGACGCCGGGCGCGGTGCGTTCGGGGGCGTGGACCGACGGGGTCGTCATCGTCGTCGCGGCAGGATTCGCCGGCCGGTCAGGCCGCCGCTCTCTGCGGCACCGGTTCGCAGGCGTGGGCGTCGGCCCTTGCCCGGCGCAGCAGCCCGGCGGCGACCGCGTGCGCCGACTTGAGGCCGTCCTCGTGGAAGCCGTAGCCGAGCCACGCGCCCGCGTACCAGGTGTGGCGCGCGCCCTGCAGCGTCTCGAACGCGGCCTGCGCGCGCATCGCACCGCCGTCCAGCACCGGGTGGCTGTACTCGAATTCCTGCAGCACCTTGGCCGGGTCCGGCTCGCGCGGCGGATTCAGGGTGACGATCACCGGCGTGCGGAATGGCAGCGGCTGCAGCTTGTTGATGAGGTAGCTGACCGCGGCGGGAGCGTCGCCGTCGGGATCCGCGCTGGTAAGGTAATTCCACGCCGACCAGGCGCGCCGGGACGACGGCAGCAGCGACGCGTCGGTGTGCAGCACGACGCGGTTGGGCTGGTAGCGGATCGACGACAGCAGTGCGATCTCCCCGCGCGACGGGTCGGCCAGCAGCGCGAGCGTCTGGTCGCTGTGGCAGGCGAGGATCACCTCGTCGAAGCGCTCGGCGCGGCCGCCGGCTTCGATCTCGACCCCGTCCTGGTGGCGCCGGACGCGCTGCACCGGCGTCGCCAGGCGCACGTCGGGCAGGCGGGCGGCGATGCGCGCGACGTACTCGCGCGCGCCGCCGCTCACGGTGCGCCACTGCGGCCGGTCGAACACCTGCAGCAGCCCGTGGTTGTGGCAGAAGCGCAGGAACGTCGCCAGCGGGAAGTCGAGGATGTCGCGCATCGGCGCCGACCAGATCGCCGCAGCCATCGGCAGCAGGTACCAGTCGCGGAACGGTGCCGAATAGCGCCCGCTGTCGATGTACTCGCCGAGCGTCACCGAACAGATCCGGTCCTCGCGCAGCATCGCGGTCGTCGCGCGGTTGAAGCGCAGGATGTCGGCGAGCATCCGCCAGAAAGCGGGACGCAGCGCGTTGCGCGGCTGCGCGAACAGCGCGGCGAGGTCGGTTCCCGCCCACTCGACGCCGGCGCCCTCGACGGTCACCGCGAACGACATCTGCGACGGGACGCTCGCCACGCCCAACTCGCCGAACAGCGCCAGGAGATGCGGATAGGTCCGGTCGTTGAAGACCAGGAAGCCCGTGTCCACCGGGGCAGTGACCCCGTCCAGCGTCACGTCGACCGTGTGCGTGTGCCCGCCCAGGTAGTCGTTGGCCTCGAACACGGTCACCGCATGCCCCGCCTTGGCGAGCAGCCAGGCGCTGCCGAGGCCTGCGATCCCCGAACCCACGATTGCGACGCGCATCTTGCCCTCTCCCTTCGTATTGTCCACCCATCCCGGGGCGCATCCCCGCGGACGTTCCTTCGTCATGATGGCCATGCGGATGCGTCAACCGGCCGGCTTGTCGGCGAGCAGGCGTTCCACCGCGCGGACGAACTCGCGCTGGCCGGGCTCGACCGTGCTGCCGAAGCTCTGCACCGCCTGGCCGTTGCGGTCGACCAGGTACTTGTGGAAGTTCCACTGCGGCGCCTCGCCGGAGCGGCGGATCAGTTCCGCGTAGAAAGGCGTCGCCGCGAGCCGGGTGCCGCCGGCCTTTTCGAACATCGGGAACTCGATGCCGTAGGTCGTGCGGCAGAATTCCGCGATTTCCTTGTTCGATCCGGGCTCCTGCGCGCCGAAGTCGTTGGCCGGGAAGCCCAGTACGACCAGCCCGCGGTCGCGGTATTTGCGGTGCAGCGCCTCGAGGCCCTCGTACTGCTTGGTGTATCCGCAGAAGCTCGCGGTGTTGACGACGAGCAGGACCTTGCCGCGGTACTGGCACAGCGAACGGGGCTCGCCGGTCTGCAGGCTCGCGAAGCTGTGTTGCAGCAGCGCGGGGCAGTCGGCGGGGCCCTGCGCCCGCGCGGGCGCGGCGGACAGCGCGAAAGCGGCCATGACCCCCAGTATCAGCGCGGAGGCGACGGCGGCGAGCGATCGCGTCGCCGGGAGCCGGGCAGCGGTGCCGTGTCGCGGCAGACGGGGCTCGACAAGGTGTTTGGCTGTGTTCATTTGTCATGGACATTTTATGGAACAGGCTCTACAATAATTGTGAAATAGCTCTTTGTCAACCTTTCGTCCAGGACAACCATGAACTCCATGGCAACGACCACGCTGTCGCTCAACATCAGCGCCGTCGAGCGCGAAATCGGCCTGTCGAAGGACGTGCTGCGGATGTGGGAACGCCGCTACGGCTTCCCGAAGCCGCAGCGCGACGAGAACGGCGAACGGCAGTACACCGTCGCGGAGATCGCCAAGCTGCACGCGATCAAGCGCCTGATGGACCTCGGCCTGCGGCCGGGCAAGGTCATCCACGCGGGCCTCGACGAACTCAACGCGCTGGCCGACGCGCGCACGCCGGCGCGCGATGCGGCGATCCCGCCGGATTTCGAGCGCGACATCGTGACCATGCTGAAGACCCACGATGCGCCGGGGCTGCAGAACGCGCTCGCCAACCTGGTGATGCGGCAGGGGCTGCAGAAATTCGTCCTGGAGAGCGTGACGCCGCTCAACCGGGCGGTCGGCGAGAGCTGGATGCGCGGCGAGCTCCAGGTGTTCGAGGAGCACCTCTACACCGAGCAGCTGCAGGTCGCGCTGCGCACCGCGATCAACGCCTTTCCCCGGCAGACCGGCACCCCCCGGGTGCTGCTGACGACGTTCCCCGGCGAGCAGCACGGCCTCGGGCTGCTGATGGTCGAGGCGCTCTTGGTGCCGGAAGGCGCGCAGTGCATCTCGCTGGGCGTGCAGACCCCGCTGGAGGACATCCGCCGCGCGGCGCTGGCGCACAAGGCGCACCTCGTCGCGCTGTCCTTCTCCGGCGCATTTCCGGTGCGCCAGGCCACCGAGGGCCTCGCCACGCTGCGCCGGGAGTTGCCGCAGTCAGTGACGCTGTGGGCGGGAGGCGAGATGACGCGGCGGGTGCGCAAGACGATGCCCGGCGTC
>DATIUK010000287.1:0-8862 GCA_035466885.1 Casimicrobiaceae bacterium | reverse complement strand
GATGGTCACTCGGCCGGCCGGATCGACCGGCGCCCGTCCCGGCGTGTAATCGGCGCGTCGCCGGCGGATGGTCGCCAACTCGATCGCGGACTCCCGCTCGAGATACGCTGCGTCGGCGCCGACCCGCTCCGCATGATCGGCGACATAGATCCACCCGGTCTCGTCGATTGCGCCGACCGCGAACTCGGGGCTGCCCGGGGCATGCAGCTTGCGCGCGAGCACGACGTCGAGATCGCCGCCGAGGCGATCCGCAACGACCCTGCCCATCGGTACCGCTCCGCGCGGTATGGCCAGCACCAGCGGCCGCGACCCGTGCCACCGGCCCAGTGCCTGCGCGAGGCGCATACCGGCATCGAGTCGATCCCGGAAGATCACCACGGCACTTCCATGCTCACCCGTCGCTCCCGTCCGGTCGTGCGTCGCCCCCGACCCCGGCAGTCACCACGGTCGACCGTTCGAGCGCGACCCCGCCGCACCGCGCGGCGTCGCCGCGGACCGCCGGTATTTGCGGCGAGCAAGGTTGCGGTGATTTCAGGCCGTCCCCCCGACGGTCAGGCCCTCGATCTTGAGCGTCGGCTGGCCGACGCCGACGGGCACGCTCTGCCCGTCCTTGCCGCAGACTCCCATGCCCGCGTCGAGCGCCATGTCGTCGCCGATCATCGTGACCTTGGTCAGCGCATCCGGACCGTTGCCGATCAGCGTCGCGCCCTTCACCGGGTAGGCGAGCTTGCCGCCCTCGATCTTCCACGCCTCGGCGGCCGAGAAGACGAACTTGCCGCTGGTGATGTCGACCTGGCCGCCGGCGAAGTTGACGGCATAGAGGCCGTCGCCGACCGACGCAATGATCTCCTGCGGGTCGTGCGCGCCCGCGAGCATCAGCGTGTTGGTCATCCGCGGCATCGGCAGATGGGCGAACGACTCCCGCCTTCCGTTGCCGGTCGGCTCCACGCCCATCAGCCGCGCGTTCTGCCGGTCCTGCATGTAACCGCGCAGGATCCCGTCCTCGATCAGCACCGTGCGCCGGGTCGGATTGCCCTCGTCGTCGATGGAGAGCGACCCGCGGCGGTGCAGGAGCGTGCCGTCGTCGACGACGGTGATGCCCGGGGCCGCGACGCGCTGCCCGATGCGGCCCGAGAAGGCGCTGGTCCCCTTGCGGTTGAAGTCGCCTTCGAGGCCGTGCCCGATCGCCTCGTGCAGCAGGATGCCCGGCCAGCCGTTGCCGAGCACCACCGTCATCGTGCCGGCCGGCGCCGGGCGCGCCGCGAGATTGAGCACCGCCTGCGCGACGGCCTTGGTCGCGTAGTCGTCGAGCACCGCGTCGGTGAAGTACGCGTAGTCGAAGCGACCACCGCCGCCGGCATAGCCCTGCTCCCGCCGCCCGTCCTCCTCGACGATCACCGTCAGCGACACGCGCACCAGCGGACGCACGTCGGCGGACAGCCAGCCGTCGGAGCGCACGACGAGCACCACGTCGTACTCGCCGGCCAGCGACGCCATGACCTGGACGACGCGCGGGTCGCGCTCGCGCGTCATTCGTTCCAGCCGTTCGAGCAGCGCCACCTTCGCCTCGTCGCGCAGCGAGGTCACCGGGTCGTCCGGAGCATAGAGCGTACGGCCCTGCCGCATCTCACGCAGCGGCGCGACCGCCGACTGGCCCTGGCGGCCGATCGCGCGCGCGGCCGCCGCCGCCGCCTCGAGCGCCGGCAGCGTGATGTCGTCGGAATAGGCGAACGCCTGCTTCTCGCCGTGCACGGCGCGAATGCCGACGCCGCGATCGATGCTGAAGGAGCCGGACTTGACGATCCCCTCCTCGAGGCTCCAGTTCTCGACCCGCGAGTACTGGAAATACAGATCGGCGAAGTCGACCTGGCGGGTGTGGATCGACGCCAGGACCGCGTCGAGCTCGGTGGCCGTCAGTCGGGCCGGATCGAGCAGCAGCCGCCGAGCCTCGTCGAGGGCGAAGCAGCCGGCAATGGGAATCGCGGGAGAGTTCACGGCATTCCTTGGGTCGCCCCCGGGATCGGGACAGCGACCAGCGGACAAAGGGCCCCATTGTCGGCGTTCGGCGCGCCCTTCGCAATCGGGCAACCCTGCGGCCGCTGCGGGCCGGCGCCGCCTACGCCGGCGCGGGCGCCGCCGCGCCCCGGCCGAGATAGGTGGCCGCAATGCGCGGATGGCCGGCAAGCTCGGCGCTCGTTCCCTCGAGCGCCAGCTCGCCCGTTTCCAGCACGTAGCCGTAGTCGGAGACCTGCAGGGCCGCCCGCGCGTTCTGCTCGACGAGGAGGATCGAGACGCCGGCGGTGCGCAGGTCTTCGATGATGCGGAAGATCTCGCGCACGACCAGCGGCGCGAGGCCGAGCGACGGTTCGTCCAGCAGCAGGAGCCGCGGCCTGCCCATCAGCGCGCGACCCAGCGCCAGCATCTGCCGCTCGCCGCCGGACAGCGTGCCCGCGAGTTGCGCCCGGCGCTCCTTGAGTCGAGGGAAACGCGCATACACCTCGTCCCGCGTCGAGCCGACGCTGCGGTCGCCGCGCCGAACGCGCAGGAAGGCGCCCAGTTCCAGGTTGTCGGCGACGCTCATCGCGGCGAACAGCTCCCGCCCTTCCGGCACCAGGATGAGACCGCGTCCCACCCGCTGCTCGACCGTCGTTCCCATGATCGCTTCGCCGTCGCAGAGGACGTCGCCTCGGGCAGGTAGCAGGCCCATCAGCGCCGCGAGCAGTGTGGACTTGCCGGCACCGTTGGGACCGATCACCGTGACGATCCGGCCGGCCGGGACGCGCAGGGAGACGCCGTGGACCGCCTCGACCTTGCCGTAGGCGACGTGCAGGTCGCGCACTTCGAGAAGGTCGGCCATCGCTGCCGCGCGCGTGATCAGACGCCGCCCAGGTAGGCTTCGAGCACACGCGGATCGCGCTGGACCACTGCGGGCACGCCTTCGGCCAGCTTCTCGCCGAAGTCCATGACCACCACGCGATCGGTCAGGCCCATGACGAAGTCCATGTCGTGCTCGACCAGGAGCAGCGTCATTCCCTCGCCGCGCAGCTGCCGCAGCAGGGCCGCGAGCTCCTGTTTCTCGCCGAAGCGCAGCCCTGCGCCCGGCTCGTCGAGCAGCAGCAGCACGGGGTCGGCCGCGAGTGCCCGCGCGATTTCGACGATGCGCTGCTTGCCGAGCGAAAGGCTTCCCGCCGCGTCGTGCATGTGCGCCGCGAGCCCGGTCCGCGCGAGAGCGCGCGCCGCCGCCGCCCGCGTCCGTGCCTCCTCCGCACGGTCGAGGCGCAGCGCCGCGCGCACGACCCCCGCGCGCCCGCGCAGGTACGCTCCCAGCGCGACGTTGTCGAGGACCGACATCGGAGCGACGAGCTTCACGTGCTGGAAGGTCCGCCCGACGCCGCGCGCGGCGATCTCGAACGGAGCAAGGCCGGCGAGTCTGCGGCCGCAGAACAGCACGTCGCCGGAGGTGAGCGGCAGCTCGCCCGCGATGAGGCCGAAGGTCGTGCTCTTGCCGGCACCGTTCGGGCCGATCAGGCCCACGATCTCGCCCTGGCGAACCTCGAACGAAAGGTCGTTCACGGCAAGCAGCCCGCCGAACGCCTTGCGTGCCGCCCGGAGCTCGAGCAACGCACCGGCGACGGGTTCGCGCGCTCGCGCCGCGAGCGGCGGCGCCTCGCGCACCGGATCCGGCCGCGCTGCGGGCAGCAGGCGCGTGAGCCACGGCCACACCCCGTCGCGCGCGCGGTGCAGCAGCAGGACCATCAGCACGCCGAACACCACCACCTCGAAATTCCCGCTGCGGCCCAGGAGACCCGGCAGGATGTCCTGCAGCACCTCCTTGGCCAGCGTCAGGACCGTGGCGCCGACGACCGCTCCCCACACGCTGCCGGCGCCGCCGACGACCGCCATGAACAGGTACTCGATGCCCTGGTTGATGCCGAACGGCGTCGGATTGACGAACCGCTGCAGGTGGGCATACAGCCAGCCGGAGGTGCAGGCAAGCAACGCGGCATAGACGAATACGACGATCTTGAGCCGCGCCGCGTCGACTCCGAACGCCTCGGCCATCGCCAGCTGGCCCTTCAGCGCCCGCACCGCCCGTCCGGGCCGGGAGTCGAGCAGGTTGTCGGTCGCCCGGAGCGCCAGGATCGCGAGTCCCCAGATGAGCAGGAAGAACCCCCTTTCGGTGCGCAGTTCCAGGCCGAACAGGGAAATCCCGGGAATGCCGGTGATCCCGGTGTGCCCGCCGAGGAACTCGACGTTGCCGAACAGGAAGTACAGGCTCATGCCCCAGGCGATGGTCGCGAGCGGGAGGTAGTGCCCCTTCATCCGCAGGGTGATGAAGCCGAGGAACAGCGCCAGCGCCGTGGTGAGGGCGAGTCCCACGGCGAGGTTGAGCCACGGCGACCACTGGTAGCGTGTGGTCAGGATTGCCGTCGTATAGGCGCCGATGCCCACGAATGCGGCCTGGCCGAAGGACGTCTGCCCGGCGACGCCGGTGAGCAGCACGAGGCCCAGCGCGACGATGCTGTAGAGCCCCACGTAGTTGCCGAGCGTGACCCAGAACGGCGGCGCGAGCAGCGGCACGCAGACCCATGCGGCGGCGAGAGCCCCATAGCCGGACAGGCCGAGCGCAACCGGGCGTGACCAGGCCATCGCGCTACTCGTCGTCCTCATGGTGGTGCGCCGTCAGGCTGCGCCAGAGCAGCACCGGGATGATCAGCGTGAACACGATCACCTCCTTGAAGCCGCTGGCCCAGAACGACGCGAAGGCCTCGATCAGGCCGACCAGCAACGCGCCAGCCGCGGCGAGCGGGTAGCTCACCAGCCCGCCGATGATCGCGCCGACGAAGCCCTTGAGGCTGATGAGAAACCCCGAGTCGTAGTAGACGGTCGTGATCGGGCCGATCAGCACGCCCGAGAACGCGCACAGCAGCGCGCCGAGCGTGAACGTCAGCGTGCCGGCGAGGCTCGGCGACACGCCGACCAGCCGCGCCCCGACGCGGTTGATCGCCGTTGCGCGCAACGCCTTGCCGTAGAGCGTGCGCCCGAAGAAGACGGCCAGCGCGCCGATCAGGAGCAGGCTCGCGCCGACGACGAGCAGGCTCTGCATGCCCACGCTCACCCCGGCCAGCGTGAAAGTGAGCGGCGAGAACGGCTGCGTCCGCGCGCCTTCGGCACCGAAGAGGTAGAGCCCGATGCCCATCAGCGCGAAGTGCACGGCGACCGAGACGACCAGCAGCACCAGCACCGACGCCTCGGCGATGGGCTGGTACGCGATCCGGTAGAGCAGCGGTCCCAGAGGCGTGACCAGCGCCAGCGTGAGCAGGATCTGCGCCCAGTAGGGCAGGCCCGGCCCGGCGAGCCACGCACCGGCCCCGGCCAGTGCCAGCGGAATCCCGCACCACAGCGCCACCTGCCGCAGTGAACCGGCGGTGTCGCCACGCCGCGCGCAGGAGGCCCACTCGAGCACGCCGGCAACGAGCGCGAGTACAGTGAGCAGCCCGATCGTGCCGGGCGGCCGGCCGAGCTCGAGCCCGGCGAGCGTCAGCGTGCCGAACGCGACGAACTCGCCTGCCGGTACCCAGATGACGCGCGTGACCGTGAACACCAGCACGATCGCCAGCGCGAGCAGCGCGTAGACGGCGCCGGTGGTGATGCCATCCTGCAGCAGCAGCGCAAGTATAGGAAGATTCATCGCCGGGTCGGGGGCGCTGGTCCGCGACGCAGCGACGCTCGACCCCTCGCGGCGCGCACCCGCAGGTTGCGCGTCCGCGATGCGCCCGCGACTGCGCTACTTCTTCAGCGAGTCGCGGATCTCGCGCAGCAGCAGCACGTCCTCGGGCGTCGGCGGCGGCGGCGCCGGCTTGGCGTCGAGCTTGGCGCGAACCGCGTTGAAGCGCTTGATCATCCAGAAAATCACCAGCGCGAGGATGAGGAAGTTGATGACGATGGTGATGAAGTTGCCGTAGGCGAACAGCGGCACGCCCGCCTTGGTGAGCGCCTCGTAGGTCATCGGGCCGCTGTAGCCGGTCGGCGGGCTGCCCAGCATGAAAAACCAGTTCGAGAAGTCGAGCCCCCCGAACAGCCGGCCGATCAGCGGCATGATGAGGTCCCTGACCATCGAGTCGACGATCTTGCCGAACGCGCCGCCGATGATCACGCCGACCGCGAGGTCGACGACGTTGCCCTTGACCGCGAAATCGCGGAATTCACTCGCAAATGACATCTGCTGCTCCCATGGTGAAAGGGGCCGCTCCCGGCCCCTAGACCGCGGCTTCCCCCGATTCCCCGGTGCGGATGCGCACGACCTGGTCGACCCCTGTGACAAAAATCTTGCCGTCGCCGATCTTCCCCGTCCTGGACGCCTTGATGACCGCTTCGATCGCGCGCTCGACGTCCCCGTCGCACAGGATGAGCTCGATCTTGACCTTGGGCAGGAAGTCGACGACGTACTCGGCGCCGCGATACAGCTCGGTGTGGCCCTTCTGGCGGCCGAAGCCCTTGACCTCGGTCACCGTCAGGCCCGTGACGCCGATCTCGGACAGCGCCTCTCGCACTTCGTCCAGCTTGAACGGCTTGATTATGGCTTCGATCTTCTTCATGGGTCGCGCTCGGAAATGCAAAAGTTGGTGAATCGCCGGGATCGCACCCGGCGTCGCTCCGACAGCTTACACGATGGCCGGCAGCGCCTGAAGGGCCGCGCAGGGTTCGCGATTCAGACGAGGTCGTTCCAGTCGGACCAGGCGGAAGTGATCGGATAGCGCCAGTCGCGCCCGAATCCGCGCGGCGTGATGCGGATCCCGACCGCCGCCTGGCGCCGCTTGTATTCGGAGATCTTGATCAGACGCACGACCCGGCGGACGTGCTCGGCGGAGTGGCCCAGCGCCACGATGTCGCGGGGGCTGCGGTCCTGCTCGACGTAGGCCTCGAGAATCGCGTCGAGAATGTCGTAGGGCGGCAGCGAGTCCTGGTCGGTCTGGTCGGCCCGCAGTTCGGCCGACGGCGGGCGGGTGATGATCCGCTCGGGAATCACGCGCCCGAGCTCGTTGCGATAGCGGCAGAGCCGGTAGACGAGCGTCTTGCTGATGTCCTTCAGCACCGCGAAGCCGCCCGCCATGTCGCCGTACAGCGTGGCGTAGCCGACCGCCATTTCCGACTTGTTGCCGGTGGTGAGCACGATCGACCCGAACTTGTTCGACAGTGCCATCAGCAGCGTGCCGCGGATGCGCGCCTGGATGTTCTCCTCGGTCGCGTCGACCGGCTGTCCCGCGAACTCCCCGGCGAGCGACGCCTCGAAGGCCCCGAACATCGGTCCGATCGGGATCTCGTCGTAGCGCACGCCGACGATGCCGGCCATCTCCCGCGCATCCTCGAGGCTGATCGCGGCGTTGTAGCGCGAGGGCAGCATCACCGCGCGCACCTGCTCGGGGCCGAGCGCGTCGACCGCGATGGCCAGCGTCAGCGCCGAGTCGACCCCGCCGGAGAGCCCGAGCAGGACCCCGGGGAAGCGATTCTTCCGCACGTAGTCGCGCACACCCATCACCAGCGCCGGGTAGACGTGCTCCTCGAGGCGTGCGGACAGCGATCCGCGCACGGGCTTGACCTCGCCGTCCTCGAAGGTCAGCAGCGCCACCGTCTCGTGCCAGGCAGGCAGCTGCTGGACGACCTCGCCGGCGGCGTCGACCGCGAACGATGCGCCGTCGAACACCAGTTCGTCCTGGCCGCCCACGCGGTTGACGTAGACGACGGGCAGCGAGAGGTCGCGGGCGCGGGCCGCCACCTGCGCGCGCCGAAGCGCGTGCTGCCCGGTGTGGTAGGGCGAGCCGTTGGCGACGATGATGCACTCTGCACCCGCCGCCTGCGCCTGCCGGGCCGGATCGACGTACCAGACGTCCTCGCAGACGATGAGGCCGAAGCGGGTGTCGTCGATCTCGACCACGCAGGGCGCCGCGCCGGGATCGAAGTACCGCTCCTCGTCGAACACCGTGTAGTTCGGGAGCTTCTGCTTGCGGTAGGTCTGCGCGACGCGGCCGTCGCGCAGCACCGCCAGCGCGTTGTACCGGCGCCCGGCGTCCTGCTCGGGAAAGCCGACGACCACCGGGACCTCGCCGACGGCGGCCGCCATCGCGGCCAGTTCGCGCGTGCAGGCGTCCAGGAACGCCGGACGCAGCAGCAGATCCTCGGGTGGGTAGCCGCACAGCGAAAGCTCGGGCGTCACGACCAGCCGGGCCCCGCCCCGCCCGGCCTCTGCCGCGGCGGCCAGTATGGCCTCGGCGTTGCCGCGCAGGTCGCCGACCGACTGATTGAGCTGCGCCAGCGCGATGTGCATCGGGAAATTTTAGCACGGTGCGTGCAGCCATCCGCCGGGGCTGGACAAGGCCGCGCCGACCACCCGTCGTCCCTTGCGCGCAGCGTGCCGGAGCCGCCAGAATCGCGCGTGGATTCGCATCGCTCACCCTCGCCGCCGCCGGACGCCGTGCCCGCACCCGGCGTCATCACGTTCCGCGACGACGTTCTCGTCGACAGTTTGCCCGCAGCCGCGTGGAACTCGCTTGCGCCCGGGCAGCCACTGCTGTCGCACGCGCTGTTCACCGCGCTGCACGGCAGCGGCTGCGCGTCGCAGCGGACCGGCTGGCGGCCGCGGTTCCTGACCGGCTGGCAGGGCGCGCGCCTGGTTGCCGCCCTGCCCCTGTACGAAAAGACGCATTCGTACGGCGAGTACGTGTTCGACTGGGCCTGGGCGGACTTCTACCGCCGCAACGGCGCCACGTACTACCCGAAGCTCGTCGCCGCGGTGCCGTTCACGCCGGCAACCGGCCCGCGGCTGCTCGTCGCAGCCGGCGAGTCCGCGGCTCCGCTCCTCAA
>DATIUK010000286.1:0-4762 GCA_035466885.1 Casimicrobiaceae bacterium | reverse complement strand
CGCGCTGCCGCCGATCGTGCGCGCCGGCGGGCTCGCGCCGGATCGGATCCTCGCGCTGTTCCCGAATCTCGCCGAGCGCCTCGAGCGTCGCGGCAACGAGCTCTCGGGCGGCGAGCAGCAGATGCTCGCGATGGCGAGGATCCTGCGCACCGGCGCGAAGTTCATGCTGCTCGACGAGCCGACCGAGGGCCTGGCGCCGGTGGTCGTCCAGGGCATCGGCCGCACGCTGCGGCAGTTGAAGGCGCTGGGCTTCACGATCCTGCTGGTCGAGCAGAACCTGCGCTTCGCCGCGACGGTCTCCGACCGCTACTACATCCTCGATCACGGCCGGGTCGCCGAGATGGTGCCGGCGGCGGAACTCGCCGCGCGGCGGGATCGCGTGCAGGCGTACCTCGGCGTGTGAGCGCCGGTCACGCCGCACCGACGTCCGCCGATGCTCGTCTTCATCATCCGCCGCAGCCTGCAGAGCGTCGTCGTGCTGTTCGCGATGTCGCTGCTGGTGTTCGTCGGCGTCTACGCGGTCGGCAACCCGGTCGACATCCTGATCAACCCGCAGGCCGACCAGATCGAGCGCGAGCGGGCGATCGCCGCGCTCGGCCTCGACAAGCCGCTGCCGGAGCAGTACGGAAGCTTCGTCGCCGGCGCGCTCCGTGGCGACCTCGGGCGCTCGTTCGTCCACAGCACGCCGGCGCTGTCGCTGATCCTCGAGCGCATGCCGGCGACGCTGGAGCTCGCGTTCGCGGCGATGCTCATCGCCATCGTGCTGGGGATCCCGCTGGGCCTCTGGGCGGGCTTGCGGCCCACGAGCGTCGCCGGGCGGACGATCATGGCCGGCTCGATCCTCGGCTTCTCGCTGCCGACGTTCTGGGTCGGGCTGATGCTCATCATGGTGTTTTCGGTGATGCTGGGCTGGCTGCCGTCGAACGGTCGCGGCCCGACGACGCAGGTCTTCGGGCTCGTGCCGGTGTCCTTCCTCTCCATCGAGGGCCTGCGCCACCTCATCCTGCCGGCGACCAACCTGGCGCTGTTCAAGCTCGCGCTCCTGATCCGGCTCACCCGCGCCGGCGCGCGCGAGGCGCTGCTGCAGGACTACGTCAAGTTCGCGCGGGCCAAGGGGCTGTCCAACCGGCGGGTGATCGGCGTGCACGTGCTGCGCAACATCCTGATCCCGATCGTCACCGTGATCGGCCTCGAGTTCGGCTCGGTGATCGCGTTCGCAATCGTCACCGAGAGCGTGTTCGCGTGGCCGGGGATGGGCAAGCTGCTGATCGACTCGATCAACGTGCTCGACCGGCCGGTGATCGTCGCCTACCTGCTGGTGATCGTGTTCCTGTTCATCGTCATCAACCTGGTCGTCGACGTCCTCTACTCGGCGCTCGACCCGCGGGTCCGGCTCTCGGAGGGCAGGGGATGAGCGCGCCGGCGGCGCGCAGCGGACAGAGCCCGCTGGCGCGGATCGTGACGGACTTTGCCGCCAATCCGGTGGCGCTGTTCGGCGCCGTGCTGCTCCTGTGCATCCTGCTGCTGGCGGTCTTCGCGCCGCTGATCGCGCCGCAGAACCCCTACGACCTCGCGCAGCTCGACGTGATGGACGGCCGGCTGCCGCCGGGGTCGCCCGCACCGGGCGGGGGCACTTACTGGCTCGGGACCGACGACCAGGGCCGCGACATGCTGTCGGCGATCTTCTACGGCCTGCGGATCAGCCTCGGGGTCGGTGCCGCGTCCACGCTGTGCGCGCTGTGCCTGGGGCTCACGCTGGGTCTCGCCGCCGCGTACCTCGGCGGGCGCGTCGAGACGCTGATCATGCGCGTCGTCGACATCCAGCTGTCGTTCCCGGCGATCCTGATCGCGCTGATCCTGATCGCGGTGCTGGGGCAGGGGATCGGCAAGGTGATCGCGGCGCTGGTCACCATCCAGTGGGCCTACTACGCGCGGACGGTGAGGAGCGCCGCGCTGGTCGAGAAGCGCAAGGAGTACATCGAGGCGGCGCGCTGCCTCGCGCTGTCGCCGGCGCGGATCGTCTTCCGCCACCTGCTGCCGAACTGCCTGCCGCCGCTGATCGTCGTCGCCACGGTCCAGGTCGCCGCGGCGATCGCGCTGGAAGCCACGCTGTCGTTCCTGGGCCTGGGACTGCCGATCACCGAGCCCTCGCTCGGGCTCCTGATCGCCAACGGCTACCAGTACCTGCTGTCGGGCAAGTACTGGATCAGCTTCTTCCCGGGGATCGCGCTGCTCCTCACCATCGTCAGCATCAACCTCGTCGCCGACGAGCTGCGCGACGTGCTGAACCCGAGGCTTTCCAGATGACGGCGCCGCTGCTCGAGGTGAGCGGGCTCAAGACCCACTTCTTCACCCGGGCCGGTGTGGTGAAGGCGGTCGACGACGTGTCGTTCACGGTGGCGAAGGGCGAGGTGCTGGGCCTGGTCGGCGAATCGGGCTCCGGCAAGTCGATGACCGGGTATTCGATCATGGGCCTCGTCGATCCGCCGGGACGCGTCGTCGACGGCAGGATGGTGCTCGACGGCCGCGACATCGCGTCGCTGTCGGCGGAGGAGATGCGGCAGCTGCGCGGCAACCGGGTGGCGATGATTTTCCAGGATCCGATGATGACGCTGAACCCGGTGCTGCGGATCGACCGGCAGATGACCGAGGCGATCCACGCGCACGCGAAGGTCGGCGCCGGTGCGGCCCGCGACCGGGCGCGCGCGGCGCTGGTCAAGGTCGGCATTCCGTCGCCCGACGAGCGCCTGGTCGGCTATCCGCACCAGTTCTCCGGGGGCATGCGACAGCGGGTGGCGATCGCGATCGCGCTCCTCAACAACCCGGATCTCATCATCGCCGACGAGCCGACGACGGCGCTCGACGTGACGATCCAGGGCCAGATCCTGTTCGAGATGCAGAAGCTCACCCGCGAAACCGGCGCGGCGATGATCTGGATCACGCACGACCTGTCGGTGATCGCCGGCCTCGCCGACCGCATCTGCGTGATGTACGCCGGTCGCATCGTCGAGCAGGGAGGCGTGGCCGACGTGCTGTCGCAGCCGCTGCACCCGTACACGCAGGGCCTCCTCGACTCGGTGCCCTCGCGCAGCGTCCGCGGCGCCCGGCTGCGCCAGATTCCGGGCATGCCGCCGAGCGTGATCGACCTGCCGCCGGGCTGCGCGTTCCGCGACCGCTGCACCCGCGCTGCCGCCGTCTGCGCGGACAGTCCCGGGGAGCGGCAGCTCGGCGCTGCCGGTTGGCGGTCGGTGCGCTGCTACTTCCCGCTCGGCGAGGGCGTGGTCTCGTGACCCCGGCGGACGGCCCGACCGACGCCGGGGGGCGTGCGCCGGCAGCGGTGCCGCTGGTCGAGCTCGTCGGCGTGTCCAGGCGCTTCGTCAAGACGCTCGACACCGCCGCGCGCATCGGTAACCTGCTCGGCGCCGGATTGCGCGAGGAGGTCGTCCGCGCGGTCGACCGCGTCGACCTGCAGGTCCGCGCGGGCGAGGTCGTCGGCCTGGTCGGCGAGTCGGGCTGCGGCAAGTCCACGCTCGGCCGCCTCGCCGTCGGGCTGCTGCCGCTGACCGAGGGCGAGCGCTTCTGGCGTGGCGCGTCGCTGGCCGACCAGTCGCCGGCGACGGCGCGACTGCAGCAGTTGAAGATGCAGATGATCTTCCAGGACCCTTACGCGTCGCTCAATCCCCGGCTGCGGGTCGTCGACATCGTCGGCGAGGCCCCGGTCGCGCATGGGCTGATCACGCGGCGCCAGCAGGTCGAGTACGTGGGCCTGCAGCTGAACCGCGTCGGGCTCGACCCGACGCTGATGCGGCGCTTCCCGCACCAGTTCTCCGGCGGACAGCGCTCGCGCATCGGCATCGCGCGGGCGTTGGCGGTGAAGCCCGAGTTCCTGGTCTGCGACGAGTCGGTCGCCGCGCTCGACGTCTCGATCCAGGCGCAGGTGCTGAACCTGTTCATGGATCTCAGGTCCGCGCTCAACCTGACCTATCTGTTCATCAGCCACGACCTCGGCGTCGTCGAGCACATCAGCGACCGCGTGGTCATCATGTACCTCGGCCGCGTCGTCGAGTCGGGCCCCGCCGGCGAGATCTTCGCGGCACCGCGCCACCCGTACACGCAGGCGCTGCTGAAGGAGGTGGGCAAGGTCGTCCCCGGCAAGCGCACGTTCGTGCCGGTCGCGGGCGAGATCCCGTCGCCGCTGGACCCGCCGCCGGGCTGCCACTTCCACCCGCGCTGCCCGCAGGTGCTGCCGCGCTGCCGCGTCGAGGCGCCGGTGCTGCGCGAGTGCGCGCCGGAGTGGCGCAGCGCGTGTCACCTCGACGACGCGGCCGGCGTCCGCGCGGCGGCGGGCGGGCCCGGCGCATCCGAGGCGCGCCTGCCGTGACCGCGCCGTTCGCTCTGGCCCCGCCACAGCCCGGCGGCCGCCGCAGCCGCGGAGGTCCCGACTTCGTCCCAACTGGCCAGGCCACTTGACCTCTTCGCGGGGCGGTGACAGACTCGTCGGCAGCGTCCGGGACGCCCGGTTGCAGTGGGGTTCCGGGTCGCGACGATCCGCCCATTCCCACGGAGGTAGCACCATGACGTTCTTCAAGCGCGCGGTGGCCGTTGCCCTCGCGATCGGCAGCTTCGCCCTGGCCGCAGCGGCCCACGCCGCGTATCCGGAGCGCCCGATCACCTTCGTCGTGCCCTGGGGCGCCGGCGGCGGGACCGACACCACTGCCCGGTACTTCGCCACGATGCTGGAAAAGGAGCTCGGCCAGCCGGT
>DATIUK010000285.1:0-5022 GCA_035466885.1 Casimicrobiaceae bacterium | reverse complement strand
CTTGACCTGCGCGCCGCGCAGGTCAGCCTTCACCGAAACCAGGTTGTCATTCGGGATACGCATCAGCGGAGTTTCAGCGTCGACAGACCGAACAGCACCAGCAGCATGGTGATGATCCAGAACCGAATGACGACCTGATTCTCCTTCCACCCCTTGAGCTCGTAGTGGTGGTGGATCGGCGCCATCCGGAACACCCGTTTGCCGGTGAGCTTGAACGAGGCGACCTGGACGATCACCGACAGCGTTTCGACGACGAACACGCCGCCCATGATGAACAGCACGATCTCCTGCCGCACGATCACCGCCATCGTTCCCAGTGCGGCGCCCAGCGCCAGCGCGCCGACGTCGCCCATGAATACCTCGGCCGGATAGGCGTTGAACCAAAGGAAACCCAGCCCCGCGCCGGCCATCGCGCCGCAGATCACGGCGAGCTCGCCGGCGCCGGCGATGTAGGGGAACTGCAGGTACTTCGCGAACACGACGTTGCCGCTGACGTAGGCGAAGATTCCCAGCGCCGCGCCGACCAGCACGGTAGGCATGATCGCGAGCCCGTCGAGGCCGTCGGTCAGGTTGACGGCATTGCTGGTGCCGACGATCACGCAGAACGTCAGCACGATGAAGCCCCATACGCCGAGTGGGTAGCTGATGGTCTTGAAGAACGGGACGATGAGGTCGGCCTTGGGCGACAGCGCGACGTTGAAGCCGCTGCCGATCCACGCTGCGAACACGTCGACGAAGTGGAGGTTGCCGGGCGCGGAGACGGCGAACGCGAGGTAGACGGCGGCGACGGCGCCGATCAGCGACTGCCAGAAGAACTTGGCGCGCGCCGTGAGCCCCTTGGGGTTGCGGTAGACGACCTTGCGGTAGTCGTCGACCCAGCCGACCGCGCCGAACCCGGCCGTCACCAGCAGCGTCACCCAGACGAAGCGGTTGTCGAGATCGCCCCACAGCAGCGTGGTGATCACGATCGCCACCAGGATCAGCGCACCGCCCATCGTCGGCGTGCCGGCCTTGGCGAGGTGCGTCTGCGGCCCGTCGTCGCGCACCGATTGCCCGATCTTCATCTGCGTGAGCCAGCCGATCATCCGCGGTCCGACGATGAACGAGATCACCAGCGCGGTGATGCAGGCCAGCACGGCGCGCAGCGTCAGGTAGCCGAACACGTTGAACGCACGGACCTCGCGGGCCAGGAATTCGGTGAGCCAGAGCAGCATCAGTGCGCTTCCTCGTGCGCGGGCGCCGCGAGCGCGGCGACGACCCGCTCCATCCGCATGAAGCGCGAGCCCTTGACCAGCACCGTCGTTCCGGCCGCGGCCTGCCCGGCGACGTGCCGCGCGAGATCATCGGCCGAGGCGAAGTGCGCGGCGCCGGCGCCGAACGCCGCGGTCGCCTCGGCCGCCAGGAGCCCGGTCGTGAACAGCGCGTCGATGCCCGCTGCGCGCGCCTCGCTGCCGGCTTCGCGGTGGAAAGCCGGGCCTTCGCTGCCGACCTCGCCCATGTCGCCCAGCACGAGCCACCGCGGCGCCGGGCGCGCGGCGAGGACGGCGATCGCGGCCCGCACCGAGTCGGGGTTGGCGTTGTAGGTGTCGTCGATCACGGTCGCGCCGCTGGCGGCAACGTGCTCGGCGAGGCGCCCGGGCACCGGCCGGAAGCCCTCGAGGCCGCGCACGACATCGACCAGCGGGACGCCGATCGCCAGCGTTGCGGTCGCGGCGGCGAGGGCGTTGGCCACGTTGTGCCGGCCCGGCGCGACGAGCCGCAACGTGGCATCGCCCGCCGGGGTCGACAGCTCGAGGAGCCCGCCCTGCGCCGTCTGCAGGCTGCGGTCGCGCACCGCCGCGGGATGCGCCAGCGCGAACTCGATCGCCGTCGCGCCGGCGTCGCGCGCGGCATCGCGCCAGACGTCGACGTAGGCGTCGTCGGCGTTGAGCACGGCGACCCCGCCCGCGCCCAGCGCCCGGACGAGCGCGGCGTGCTCGTGCGCAACCTCGCCGATCGACCCCATGAACTCCTGGTGTTCGCGCTGCGCGTTGTTCACCACCGCGACGGTCGGGCGCGCGATGACGGCCATCCGCGCGGTCTCGCCCGGATGGTTCATCCCGATCTCGATCACGGCGGCGCGGTGGGCGATCGACAGGCGCAGCAGCGTCAGCGGCAGGCCGATCGCGTTGTTGAGATTGCCCTGCGTCGCCAGCACCGCCCCGTCGCCGAAGTGCGCGCGCAGGATGGTCGCGATCATCTCCTTGACCGTGGTCTTGCCGTTGCTGCCGACGACTGCGATCAGCGGCGGAGCGAATCGCCGCCGCCACCAGGCGGCGAGCTCGCCGAGCGCCGACAGCGTGTCGGCGACCACGACGAGGTTGCCCTCGAGTCCGGCAGCGCGCGTCTCCGCGACCATTGCCGCGACGGCGCCGCGGGACAGCGCCTCGGCGACGAAGTCGTGGCCGTCGAAGCGTTCGCCGGCCAGCGCCACGAAGAGGTCGCCCGGTTGCAGCGCGCGCGAGTCGGTGACCACGCGCGTGAAGGTGACATTGGCCCCCTGCACCCGCCCGCCGACGGCCAGCGCCGCAGTGAGGACGTTCGTCATCGCGACCTCCAGACCGCCAGGGCGGCGGTGGCGACCTCGGCGTCGGAGAAGCGCACGCGCGTGCCGCGCGCCTCCTGCGTCGTCTCGTGGCCCTTGCCGGCGATCAGCACCACGTCGCCGCGTCGCGCACCCGCCACCGCGGCGGCGATCGCGACCCCGCGGTCGAGCTCGACTTCCCAGTCGACGGCGCCGGCCGCCTCGATGCCGGCGACGATGGCCTCGGCGATCGCCGCCGGATCCTCGCTGCGTGGATTGTCGCTGGTGACGACGGCGCGGTCGGCGAGCCGCGCAGCGATGCGACCCATCGCCGGTCGCTTGCCGGCGTCGCGATCGCCGCCGCAGCCGAACACGCAGGCCAGCGCGCCGCCGGGCGCCACGGCCGGGCGCAGCGCCAAGAGGACTTTCTCCAGCGCATCGGGCGTGTGCGCATAGTCGACGACGACGAGCGGCGCCTCGCCGCCGCCCAGCCGCTGCATGCGCCCCGCCGGCGGCTCGATCTCACGCAGCGCGGCGAGCGCAGCGGGAAGCGCGACGCCGCTCGCGAGCAGCACGCCGAGGCAACCCAGGACATTGGCCAGGTTGAACGAGCCGACGACCGGCGCCGCGAGTTCGCCGCGCCCGACCGGGGTGTCGACCGTGCAGCGAATGCCCTGCGCGTCCGCGACCACGGCGCTCGCACGGATGTCGGCGGCCGCCTGGCCGTAGGTCATGCAGGCGCGGCCCTGCCGGCGCGCCTCGGCGGCGAGCCGGGCACCGAAAGCGTCGTCGGCGTTGAGCACCGACGAGACGAGGCCCGGCCAGCGGAAGAGCCGCGCCTTGGCCGCGCCGTAGGCTTCCATCGTGCCGTGGTAGTCGAGGTGGTCGCGGGTGAGGTTGGTGAACAGCGCCACGTCGAACGCGACCGCGTTGACACGACCCTGGTCGAGGCCGTGCGACGACACTTCCATCGCCACCGCTTCGGCGCCGGTGCGGCGCAGCTCCGCCAGCACCTCCTGCAGCCCCGCCGCGTCGGCGGTCGTGTGCCGCGCTGGCGCAAGCGCGCCGACGCGGCCGTTGCCCAGCGTGCCGAGCACGCCGGCGGGACGCCCGCAGCGCTCGAGACACTGCGCGATCCAGTGCGTGCAGGAGGTCTTGCCGTTGGTGCCGGTGACGCCGATGGTCCACAGCGCCTGCGACGGATGCCCGAAGACGAATGCCGCGATCGCCGACAGGCGTTCTCGCAGCTGCGGAACCGCCTCCGCCGGAACCTGCCAGCCGTCGTTCCAGCGAAAGCCGCCCGGTTCCCAGAACACCGCGCCCGCACCGCGGCCGAGCGCGTCGCCGATGAAGGCGCGCCCGTCGGCCACCGCGCCCGGGTAGGCGGCGAATGCGTCGCCGGGCCGCACGTCGCGGCTGTCGGCGGTGATCCGGGGCGGCACGACGCCGAGCCGGGCCATCAGCGCAGCCACGTCGAAGCCCGGATCGAGCGCGGTGCTCATCAGGTCTCCTCGCGCACTTCGGCGCCTTCCGGAGGCAGCAGCACGTTGTTGACCGGCGCGTCCGTCGGCACGCCGAGCATGCGAAGTGCGGCGCCGGTCACCGCCGAAAACACCGGTGCGGCCACCGCGCCGCCGTAGTGCTGGCCGGCCGAGGGCTCGTCGAGCATCACCGCGATCACGAGACGCGGCCGCGAGACGGGCGCGAAGCCGACGAACGACGAGATGTACCGGTTGGTGTAGCCGCGCCCCTCGAGCTTGTGCGCGGTGCCGGTCTTGCCGGCGACCCGGTAGCCGGGGACCTGCGCCTTGGGCGCGGTGCCGCCGGGCTGCACCGCCATTTCCAGCATCCTGCGCACGGCGCGTGCGGTCTCGGCCCTGAACACCGGCTTGCCGGCCACCGGCCCGTTGCCCTTGATCAGCGTCGCCGGTTTCAACTCTCCGTCGCTCGCGAACACCGTGTAGGCGCGCGCGAGCTGGACCAGGGTGACCGAGAGGCCGTGGCCGTAGGACATCGTCGCCTGCTCGATCGGCTTCCACGACTTCGCCGGCCGCAGCCGGCCGCTGACCTCGCCCGGGAACCCGGTCCGCGGCGGCGTGCCGAAGCCCGCGTCGGAGAAGGTCTCCCACATGAGTTCGGCAGGCAGCCCCAGCGCGATCCGCGCCGCGCCGACGTTCGACGACTTCTGGATCACCTGCTCGACGGTCAGCGGGCCGTGCGGATGCGCGTCGTGGATCGTGTTGGGCCCGATGGTGAGCGCGCCGCCCGAGGTCTCGATCACCGTCTCCGGGCGAATGCGGCCCACGTTCAGCGCGGTGGCGATCGTGAACGGCTTCATCGTCGAGCCGGGCTCGAACACGTCGGTCAGCGCGCGGTTGCGCATCTTCTCGCGGGCGACCTTGTTGCGGGCGTTGGGGTTGTAGGTGGGCCAGTTGGCGAGCGCCAGGATCTCGCCGCTC
>DATIUK010000284.1:0-7830 GCA_035466885.1 Casimicrobiaceae bacterium | reverse complement strand
CAATCCCTCAGGCACCGCCGACACCGCGAGCGACACCGTGTACAGCAGCACGCCGACGAGCGCGGCCATCGAGTGGTCGCGATTGACGAGCAGGATCGTCCCACCGACGACGACGGCGATTGCAATGACCGCGATGCCGAGAAGCTTGCCCAGACGATCCAGATTCCGCTGCAGCGGGGTGGCCTCGGCGGTCGCGGCGTGCAGCATGCCGGCGATGCGTCCCACTTCCGCGCGCATCCCCGTCGCCGTGACGACCGCGCGGCCGTGGCCGTAGGTGATCGCCGTTCCGGCGAACACCATGTTGACCCGGTCGGCGATGCCGGTGCCGGCAGGCAGGGCTCCGATTTCCTTCAGCACCGGAACGCTCTCCCCGGTCAGTGCCGCCTCGCCCGCCTGCAGCGCGACCGACTCGATCACCCGCGCATCAGCGGGAACCGTTGCGCCTTCCTCGAGCAGCAGGAGGTCGCCTGGCACGAGGACGGCCGCGGGGACGCTCTGCCGCTCACCGCCGCGCAGCACGGTCGCCGTCGCCGAGGTCATCCGGCGCAGGCTCGCGACCGCCTCCTCGGCGCGCGCTTCCTGGTAATACCCCAGCAGCGCGTTGAGCAGCACGATCGCGAGGATCGTCAGCGCCTCGTAGGGAAGCCCTTCGCCGTGCTCGAGGAACCAGACGGCGATGGCGATGCCCCCGGCCGCGATCAGCAGCAGGACCAGCGGGCTTTCGAACTGGGCGAGGAACTTGCGCCACGCGGGAACCGGCGGCGCCTGATCGAGCTCGTTGCTCCCGGCGAAGCCGAGTCGCGCAAGCGCTTCGGCGGCGTCGAGTCCGCGCGCCGGGTCGACGTGCAGGGCGACACAGACGTCCCGCGTCGCCCGCGCATGGGCGTCGGCCACCACAGTCGGCACGCGTTCAGTCATCGGCGTGGGCACCAGCGCACATTGTCCCGCCGCCCACGGCGACGACGCTGACCCAGATCAAGGGCACGATCGTCGCAGGCGGCGACGTGCGGCGAAAACGAACAGGGCCACGGCGACACGCCGCGGCCCTGCTGTCGTTGCGCGGCGTGCGGTCAGCGCTTCAGACCAGGCACCATCTTCGCGAAGTCGCCCATCACCCGCTGCATCGACTCGAAGGCCGTGCCGCCCGACGACATCACGCCCTGCAGTGCCGAGACGAGGTTCTGCGTCTGCTTGAAGTCCGGCATCATCGCCATCGCCGCCTTCGTCTCCTTGACGCCCGGCACGCCGGACATCTGGTCTTCCATCAGCGTGAACAGCCGCTTCTGGATCTCGACGACGAGGTCGAACATCTGACCCCAGTAGGCCATCGCCTGCTCGACCGCCTCCTGCGAGACCGTCTGTCCGGCCGCCATCAGCGCCGGCATGTCGCCCGCCTCGGCGGCATTGCGCGCGGCCTTGCGCTGCATCGAGCGCGCCTTTTCCTCGCCTTCGAACTGCAGGCGCCGCACCTTGGCCGTGCTCTCGAGCGCCGCGTCGATGACGTCGAGCGCGAGCTTCGCGTTCTGGCGATAGAGATCGAACGCCTGCTCGGGCGTCAGCGTCTTCGCGTAGGCCGCGAGCTGCTTCGCATCGGGCATCGCGAACATCGGCGGCACAGCGCCCTTCGCGGCGGACGCGCGGGGCGCTGCCTTCTGCGCTGTCTTCTTGGGGGCTGCAGCCTTGGACATCGGTTTGGTAGCCATGCTCAACACTCCTCCTCTACGTGGTGGGTACGGAACTCCGCGCGACCCGCGCAAGTCGAGCCGGCCGCATCGACCGTGCCGCGTCTGGCAGCGACTCTGCCGCGCGGCGGCGATTGCACATCGTAACAGCACGTGCCCCCGTTGCGTTGACCGCGGTCAAGAAGCGCGGCCCCCGGCGGCACGGGGCCGCCGGCGCCTCCTGCGAGCGCCGCGCGTAGAATCGGTCGATCTGCGGCGACCGGCGCCTTGTCCCCATGCGCATTCCCCACCGTTCTCCGATCAGCACGGCCCGACCCGACCCGCCGCCGGTGACGGCCGGTGGTGGCCACGACGCGGACGCCGACGCGACGGCGACCCCCGCGTTCGTGACGACCATCCTGCGTCGGCTGGTGCAGCCGGACGTGCGTGCGCTCGCCGCGCTGGTCGCCACACCTTCGCTGATCGGCAACGACACCGTGGTCGCGTTGCTGGAGGACGGCTGGCGCTGGGCCTGCCTCGCCGACCGGCGGGCCTGGCTGGCGGAGCTCGACGCGCAACCGGAACCCTTGCTCCGACACATCGGCCGCTCGAACGGCCGGCAGCTCGGCCGATACGCCGAAGCGCTCTGGCAGTTCTGGTTTGCGCACCTGCCCGGCGCGTGCGTCCACGCGGCCGGGCTGCCGGTGAAGGACGGCGCCACCGTGCGCGGCGAATTCGACTTCATCGTGACGCTGCCGGGACTGCCCGGCGTGTCGCACCTCGAGACCGGCTACAAGTTCTTCCTCTACTGCCCGCCGGGCGCGGCGGCGGAGCGCTGCGTCGGCCCCGACCCCTTCGACCGGCTCGATCGCAAGTGGCGGCACATGCAGGACGTCCAGCTGCCGCTGTCGCAGACGGCGCTCGGGCGCGCAGCGCTGCCGCCGGGCATCGACCCGGCGACGGTCACCCCGCGCGCCTGCCTGCAGGGCTGCGTGTTCTATCCGCTGGACGGCGCGCGGCCGGCGCTTCCCGCCCTGGCGCCTGGTCACGCACGCGGACACTGGTGCCGCTTCGACGACACGCCGCGCTGGGCGGAGCACGCCGCCCGCTGGGTGATCCTCGACAAGCGGGCCTGGATCGCCCCGGCGCGGCTGCCACCGCAACCGGGAGCCGAGGCGTCCGCGGTGCGGACGGCGGCCGAAGCCCAGGCGGAACTCGCCCGGCACTTCGCGGGGTCGCGCCAGGCACGCCTTCTGGCCGGGCTCGTCCCGGAAGCCGACGGCGGGTGGCGGGAGTCGGCGCGCGTGTTCGTCGTCGCCTCCGAGTGGCCGGGCGCCGACGGCCTGGACCCGCACTTACCGCTACAGGCTTGACGACGCGACCCTCCCGTCTATAATGCAGTTACCGTATGTTTGTACGGTATAGAGGAGGCTCCATGGTGCTCGGACTGCGTACCGCCATCTATCCCGTTCCCGACCTCGCCGCCGGCAAGGCGTGGTATGCCCGCATCCTCGGCTGCGAACCCCATTTCGACCCGAAGGCCGTCCGGTGAGTCCCCGTCCGCCGTCGACCTGCGGCGACGACCGCAAGGCCTTGCCGCTGACCGCACGGCAGCAAGAGATCCTCGACTGGATTCGCCGCCGGCTCGAGGCCACCGGCATGCCACCGACGCGCGCCGAGATCGCCGCCGGGCTGGGTTTCAGCACCGCGAGCTCGGCCGAGGACCACCTGCGCGCATTGGCGAAAAAAGGCGCCATCGAGCTTCTGCCCGGGGCATCGCGGGGCCTGCGCCTCAGGCACCTGCCCGAGCTGCCGGGCTTGGGGCTGCCGCTCGTCGGTCGCGTGGCCGCCGGCCACCCGATCCTCGCCGCCGAGCACATCGAGGCCCACGTCCGGCTCGACCCCGCGCTGTTCTCGCCGCGCGCCGACTACCTGCTGCGGGTGCACGGCGCCAGCATGAAGGACGCCGGCATCCTCGACGGCGACCTCCTCGCCGTCCATCGCAGTGCCGAGGCCCGATCCGGGCAGATCGTCGTCGCCCGGCTGGGCGGGCCCGGCGGCGACGAGGTCACCGTCAAGCGTCTGAAGCGCCGCGGCGGGCAGGTGCTGCTCGTCGCCGAGAACCCCGAGTTCGCGCCGATCGTCGTCGAGGGTGGGCGCGACGCGCTGGTGATCGAGGGCATCGGCGTCGGCCTCTTCCGCAGCGGCAAGGCGCTGTAGAAAAGCGCGATCGCCCGGTCCGCCCCGGCCTCCGTCGAACCCACCGATGCGCAAGCACTCCTCCGCTCGCACCGCGCAAGGCACGGCGCAAGGCACGCCCACCCTCGCCGCGCTGCCCAACCTCGGCCCGGCTTCGGCGGCGATGCTCGCCCGCGCCGGCATCGCGTCACCGGAGGCGCTGCGGGCACTGGGCGCCGTCGAGGCCTACCGCCGCGTCCGGGTGCAGAACCCGCGCGCCTCCCTCAACCTGCTGTGGGCGCTCGAAGGCGCATTGACGCAACGCTCCTGGCAGACCGTCGCGCGCGACGACCGCCTTTCGCTGTTGCTGCAACTCGACGCCGACCCGCTTCGTCCAGGCAGGCGATGACCTCGCCGCTGCGCGCCGCGTCGCTCGCCGCCGTGCTCGCCCATCCGGCGGTCTGGCGCGGCGGCGACTGCGCTCCCGAACCGGCCGCCATCCCCACCGGTTTCGCGGTCCTCGACGCCGTCCTGCCGGGCGGCGGCTGGCCGCTGGCGCTCACCGAAATCCAGCTGGCCTGCGAGGGCATCGGCGAGCTTCGCCTCGTCCTGCCCGGGCTCGCGCGCCTGCAGGCCGACGACCGCGACGTGGTCTGGATCGCGCCGCCGCACCAGCCGTACGCCCCTGCGCTCGCCGCGGCCGGGCTCGATCTTCGCCGCCTCGTCATCGTTCGTCCCGCCACGACGGTGGACGCGCAGTGGGCGTTCGAGCAGGCGCTGCGCGCGCCCGGGTGCGCGGCCGCCTTTTTCTGGCCGCAGGGGGCGCTCGACGAGCGCGCCGCGCGCCGGCTGCAGGTCGCCGCCCGCGACGGCGGCAGTTGGGGCGTGCTGTGGCGACGGCCGGGGCAGTACGGCACCGCAGTCGCCGCGCCGCTGCGCCTGGCGCTGGCCCCGGTGGCGCCCGGACTCGCCGTCCGCGTGGTCAAGCGGCGTGGCGGCGAGATCGCGCAGCCGGTGCTGATCGATCCCGACCGCCCCGGTGGCATCCTGGTCGCAGCGACCCGCGTGCCGGACCGGATGGTGCGCGTGAGCGCGACGGGCCGCCCCGAGCGCGAACACCGGAGCGCGCAGCGCGAAGGTGGTCCAGTGTGCACACAGTAGGCTTGCCGCCATGCTGTGGGCCTGCCTGCTGCTGCCGCACCTGCCGCTCGACGTCTTCGCCCGGGGAGAGGCGCCCTGCCCCGACGCTGCAGCGCGCCCGTTCGCCGTCACCACCGGCGGACGCACCCCGCGCATCGTCAGCGCCGACACGGCCGCCGTCGCCGCCGGCATCGGTCCGGGAATGCTGGTCTCGGCGGCGTTCGCCCTCGCGCCCGCGCTCCTGCTGCGCGAGCGCGATCCGGCCGGCGAGGCGCGTTCGCTCGCCGCAGTCGCTGCCTGGGCAACGCAGTTCACGCCGGGCGTGAGCCTCGCCCCGCCCGACGCGGTGCTGGTCGACATCGGCGACTGCCTGCGCCTGTTCGGCGGCCTCGGTGCGCTGCGCGCGAGGCTGCAGGACGGCGCCCGCGCCCTCGGTTACGCGGCCCTGCTGGCCATCGCGCCGACGGCCACCGCTGCGCTGCTCCTCGCGCGGGCCGGGCGCACCGACACGGTGGCGCAGGCGGGGGCGCTGCCGGCGGCGCTCGCCGCGCTGCCGCTGGAACTCACCGACGCCGATCCGGGGATCGTCGCCACGCTCGCCGCCGCCGGCGTCACCCGGTTCGGCGCCGCCGCCGCGCTGCCCCGCGCGGCGCTGGCGCGACGCGGCGGCGGGCCGCTGCTCGCCACCATCGATCGCGCCCTCGGTACCCGGGCCGACCCGCGCCCGCCGTTCGTCCCGCCGCCGCGCTACACCGGACGGCTCGACCTTCCCGCCCCGGTCGAGGCGACCGAAGCGCTCGTCTTCGCCGTCCAGCGCCTGGTCGTCGAACTCGCCGGCTGGCTGCTGGGGCATGGGCAGGGCACCCTCGAACTCGCGCTTTCGCTCGAGCACGAGCATCACCTGCGCCGACGCCTCGGCACGCCGGCCAGTATCGTCCGCTTTCGCCTCGCCGCGCCGACCCGCGAGACTCCCCACCTCCTCGCCGTGCTGCGCGAGCGTCTCGCGCGCGTCGCGCTGCCGGGACCGGTCGAGGCCATTGCGCTCGAAAGCACGCTCTGCGCGCCGCTGTCCGGGCGCAATCGCAGCCTGCTGCCCGGCGATCGCGACCACGCGACCGTGCCGCTGCTCGACCGCCTGCGCGCGCGCCTGGGCGAGGATGCGGTGACACGCGTGGCCCCCTGCGCCGAGCACCGTCCGGAGCGCGCCTGGGCCGTGCGGGATTGCGCCCCGGACGCGGGCGACGCTGCACTCCGGCGCGCCGGGCGGCAGCCAATCCGCCGCAGCGCGGACGCCGCTCCGCACGGCGCTTCGCCTGAGCCGCTGCTGGCGGCCGGGCCGCGCCCGGTGTGGCTGCTGGCCGAACCGCAGCCGCTGGGTGCACGACTCGCCGCGCAACCCTGGGTCCTGCAGGACGGTCCGGAGCGGATCGAGTCCGGGTGGTGGGACGGCGGTGACGTGCGCCGCGACTATTTCGTCGCCGAGACTCCGGCCGGCGAGCGCGTCTGGCTCTACCGCGACGGCCGGAACGGCTTCGGCGACGGCGAGTGGTTCCTGCACGGATGGTTCGCCTGAAGGCGCCCGCTGCGACCATCCAGCAGAACGTCGCCCGCCGCATCGCCGCCGATCACCCCCCACGGCCCCTGCAAAGGACCGTCGCGCCGGGGCTCAGAGTGCAATCGCGACGTAGACGAGGGAAATGACGGCCAGCGGCCCCATCCCAAGCGCAGCCAGATTGGCCGTCTTCCGGGTGCCGAACAGGTAGGCGTAGATCAGCTTCATCAGGTTGTTGCTGGCACTGGCGATGATGATCGCCTGCAGGATCTGAGCGGTGCCGAGCCCGAGGTCGCCCTGCAGCACCGACACGACGAACGGGGTGATGTCCGAGAAACCCACGACAAACGACAGAACCCGCAGGCCGAGGTCCTTGAATTCCAACAGCGTGTACTTGGTCGCGATCGAGATCACGACGAACAGCACCGCGAACAGGAATGCGGAATTGAGCTCCAGCGGGTTGTTCCGCAGCGCCGGGTCCGGCGGCGTATCGCCGCCCTGCCCGTTGCCGGTTGTTGCCTGCGTTCCCTCTGCCGGCGCGGCGCTGGGCTGGTCCTTGACGATCCACATCGCGTAGCCGGCCGCGAGCGCGGACAGCACGAGCAACGCCGGTCCCACCTGCAGCGTCGACTGAATCCGGAAGATCGCCACCAGCACCAGCAGGCGCAGGTACATCATCGACACCGCGAGCAGGATCGCCGCCGCCGCCTCGCGGTCACGTCCGCGCAAACGGCGGGACTTCTTGGCCCGCACCAGCACTGCCGCGGTGCTCGAGTACACGCCGCCGATGAGACCGGTCAGCAGCAGTCCCTTGCGTGGAAAGAGGTAGGTCTGCAGCACGTAGCCGAAGTACGAGATGCTGGTGGTGATCACGACGGCCAACCAGATCTGCCGCGGCGTGACCGGCAGCGCGGCGAGCACCGCCCCACCGATGCCCTCCATCGGCGGCATCGTCGCCGGGATCATCGGCAGGATCACCGCGGCGATCGCGAGGAACTTGCAGACGGTGACGATCTCCCCGGTCTCCAGCCGGTCGGTCAGGCGCCGCACCCGTCCCTTGGAGTGCAGCACGAACAGGATCGAGACGGCGATCAGCACCAGGAACCAGGCCGGCTGGTGGATCGACACTGGGCCGATCGCGTAGGTGAGCTGTGCGATGGAGACGCCGATCAGGCCCGGGCTCTTCTTCTGCCGCACCTTGTCGCTGTAGTAGACGAGCAGGAACAGCACGACGGTGACGAGTCCCAGCAGGAACGCCCAGTTCCCGATCTCCGGCAGCGTGTACAGCATGAAGCCCAG
>DATIUK010000283.1:0-13295 GCA_035466885.1 Casimicrobiaceae bacterium | reverse complement strand
CCGACCCGGCGGCGCTGAAGCGCCTCATCGAGCAGGAAAGACCGCAGATTATCGTGCCGGAGATCGAGGCCATCGCCACTGACGTGCTCGCCGTCGTCGAGCGCGAAGGGCTCGCCCAGGTCGTTCCCTGCGCACGAGCCGTGCAGCTCACGATGAACCGCGAGGGGATCCGCCGGCTCGCCGCCGAGGAGCTCGGCCTGCCGACCTCGCCGTACCAGTTCGCGGACAGCCTCGACGAGCTGCAGCGCGCGATCGACACCACCAAGGGGATCGGCTACCCGTGCCTCGTCAAGCCGGTGATGTCCTCGTCGGGCAAGGGCCAGTCGCTGGTGAAGGCCCCCGCCGACGTCGCGCCGGCCTGGCAGTACGCCGAGAGCGCCGGCCGCGTCCGCGGCAGCCGCGTCATCGTCGAGGGGTTCATCGACTTCGACTACGAGATCACGCTGCTCACCGTCCGGGCGAACGACGGCAAGGGCGGCATCGCGACGCATTTCTGCGAGCCGGTCGGCCACGTCCAGGTCAACGGCGACTACGTCGAGTCGTGGCAGCCGCAGCCGATGTCGGCCAAGGCCGCGAAGAAGGCGCGTGAGATCGCGAGCAAGGTCACCGCCAGCCTGGGCGGCCGCGGGCTCTTCGGCGTCGAACTCTTCATCAAGGGCGACAAGGTCTGGTTCTCCGAGGTGAGCCCCCGGCCGCACGACACCGGGATGGTGACGATGTGCACGCAGGCGCAGAACGAGTTCGACCTCCATGCCCGCGCGATCCTCGGGCTGCCGGTCGACGTCGGCCTGCGGACGCCCGGCGCGTCGGCCGTGATCTACGGCAGGATCGAGGGCCGGGGCATCCGCTTCGCCGGCATCGACGAGGCGCTGGCGGTGCCCGGGTCCGACCTGCGGCTGTTCGGCAAGCCGGAGTCGTACCGGAAGCGCCGGATGGGCGTCGCGCTCGCCACCGGGCCGGACGTCGACACGGCCCGCGCGCGCGCCAAGGACTGCGCCGGCCGCGTCAAGCCGTGTGCATGAGGGCGAATACCGGAGCGCAGCGCGAAGGTGATTCCGTGAGCCGCGGCCTCCGCGCTTCGGCCCGGCGTTCGGCGTGGACCTGATCCTCCAGGCGCCCACGCTCGACGCGCGCACTGCCGAGTCGATCGCCGGGCAGTGCGGCGCCGCATCGCTGCACGTGCTCGACGGCGGCGGGCAGCGCGCCTGGCGCCTCGTCGACATCCGCTCGCCGGACGGCGTGCCCGAGGCCTGTGCCCGGGCGCGCTGCGACTACGCGCTGGTTCCGCCCGGCCTTGTCCGCGGCGCGGTGCGGGTGGTGGCGATGGACATGGACTCGACGCTGATCACCATCGAGTGCATCGACGAGATCGCCGACCTGCAGGGGATCAAGCCCGCGGTCGCCGCGATCACGGCGAGCGCGATGCGCGGCGAGATCGACTTCCGCGAAAGCCTCGCCCGTCGCGTCGCCCTGCTCGCCGGGCTGCCGGTCGACGCGCTGGCCGAGGTCTACGACCGGCGATTGCGCCTGTCCCCGGGCGCGGAGCGGATGCTGGCGGGATTCCGCGCGCACGGCGCGAAGACGCTGCTCGTCTCCGGCGGGTTCACCTACTTCACTGACCGGCTGCAGGCGCGCCTCGGGCTCGACGCGACCGCGTCGAATACGCTGGAAGTCGAGGACGGCAGGCTGACCGGCCGGCTCGTCGGCGACATCGTCGACGCCGAGGGCAAGGCGCGGCACCTGCGGGCGATGCGCGCCCGCCATGCCGCCGACGGCGGGCTCGTGCTGGCGTTGGGCGACGGCGCGAACGACCTGCCGATGCTCGCCGCCGCGGACGTCTCGATCGCCTACCGGGCCAAGCCGCTGGTGCGCGCGCAGGCGACCTACGCGCTCGATTACTGCGGCCTCGACGGCGCGCTGAACCTCTTCGCCTAGCAACGCGCGCCGCGGCGGCGCGACCGCGCCTCTGTGTTCAGTCGGCCTCGTCGATCCAGGCCATCTGGATCGCCTCGAGGATCTTCTCGCCGCTCCTGCCCGGCGCGTCGCTGAAACCGGGCAGTGCGCACACCCAGGCGTGCAGGTCGGTGAAGCGGACCTGCAGCGGATCGACGTCCGGGTGCGCCTCGACGAGGGCAATGGCGATCTCGCGCGTGTCGGTCCATTTCATCGCGCACCCTCCTTCACCTGGTTGATCGAGTACTTCGGGATCTCGAGCACGAGCTTCTCCTGCCCGACCTTCGCCTGGCAGGACAGCCGCGACACCGAGGTCAGTCCCCAGGCGCGATCGAGGAGGTCGTCCTCGGCGTCGGTCGAAGGCGCCAGCGAGCCGAAGCCCTCGCGCACGATCACGTGGCAGGTCGTGCACGCGCAGGACTTCTCGCAGGCGTGCTCGATCTCGACGTGCTGCGCGAGCAGGCTGTCGCAGATCGACGCACCGGGCGTGGCCTCGAAGGTCATGCCCTCGGGGCAGATCTCGGCATGGGGAAGAACGACGATTTGCGTCATGGTGGGTTCCGGAGTTCAACTCAGCGTGTCGACCTGCCGCCCGGTGAGCGCGCGCGCGACGCTGCGGTCCATGCGCCGGGCGGCGAGGTCGGCGGTGGCGTGGTTGAGCGCCGTGGTGGCGGCGACGAGCGCGCGGCGGTCGTGCCCTTCGCGGCAGCGGGCGAGCACCGCGAGGCAGGTGTCGATCGCCGAGCGCTCCTGCGGCGCGAGGAGGTCTCCGTCGACCGCCAGCGCAGCACGCGTGAGTTCGGCGATCTGGTCGGCCTCGACCCGGGCCTCGCCCAGCGCACGCGCCGCCAGGTCGTCGGCGGCGTGGGCCTGCGAATCCTGCAGCATCCGGGCGATGTCGCCGTCGGTGAGCCCGTACGACGGCTTGACGGTGATCGCCGCCTCGACCCCCGTGCCCTGCTCGCGCGCCGACACCGACAGGAGCCCGTCGGCGTCGACCTGGAAGGTGACGCGAATGCGCGCGGCGCCGGCGGCCATCGGCGGGATGCCGCGCAGCTCGAAGCGGGCGAGCGACCGGCAGTCGTCGACGCGCTCGCGCTCGCCCTGCAGGACGTGGATCGCCATCGCCGTCTGCCCGTCCTTGTAGGTCGTGAACTCCTGGGCGCGCGTCACGGGAATCGTCGAATTGCGCGGGACGATCTTCTCGACCAGCGAGCCCATCGTCTCCAGTCCCAGCGACAGCGGGATCACGTCCAGCAGCAGCCAGTCGTCGCCGGCGCGCCGGTTGCCGGCGAGGACGTTGGCCTGGATGGCGGCGCCCAGCGCGACGACCTGGTCGGGGTTGAGGTTGGTGAGCGGCGGCTGGCCGAAGAAGTCGCCCACGGCCTTCTGGATCTGCGGCATCCGCGTCGCGCCGCCGACCATCACCACGCCCTGGATGTCCGCCGGCGCGAGGCCGGCGTCGCGCAATGCGCGCCGCACCGGTGCGAGCGTCTTCGCGACCAGGTTGCGCGTGATCTCGGTGAAGACCTCGGTGGTCAGCGTGAGGTCGACCTTCTGGCCGGCGGCGAGCGTCGCGACGATCGGCGCCGTGCCGTGGATGGTGAGGTTCTCCTTGGCCTCGCGCGAGCGCAGCATCAGTAGGCGCGTGTCCTCGGCCGACAGCGGCGGCAGCCCCGCCGCCTCGATCACCCAGCAGTAGACCCGGTGGTCGAAGTCGTCGCCGCCCAGCGCCGAGTCGCCGTTGGTCGCGAGCACCTCGAACACGCCGCGCGACAGCCGGAGGATCGAGATGTCGAAGGTGCCGCCGCCCAGGTCGAACACGGCGTAGGTGCCCTGCGCCGCGTTGTCGAGGCCGTAGGCAATCGCCGCCGCCGTCGGCTCGTTGAGCAGCCGCAGCACGTCGAGGCCGGCCAGGCGCGCCGCGTCCTTGGTCGCCTGCCGCTGGGCGTCGTCGAAGTACGCGGGCACGGTGACGACCGCGCCGACGAGCTTGCCGCCGAGGCTCGCCTCGGCGCGCTCGCGCAGCACCCGCAGGATCTCGGCCGAGACTTCGACAGGCGAGCGCACGCCGGCGCGCGTCGACAGCCGGACCATCCCGGGGTCGTCGATGAAGCGGTAGGGAAAGCGGCGGGCGTCGGAGAGGTCGGCGAGGCCGCGGCCCATCAGGCGCTTGACCGAGACGATCGTGTTCTGCGGGTCGCGCGTCTGCTCGGCCTGCGCGCCACGGCCGACGTGCACGCCGTCGGGGGCGTAGCGGACGATCGACGGCAGCAGCGGGCGCCCTTCCTCGTCGGGCAGCACGACCGGTATGCCGTTGCGCACGGTCGCGACCAGCGAGTTGGTCGTGCCGAGGTCGATGCCCACGGCCAGCTGTCGCTCGTGGGGCAGCGGCGACGCATCGGGTTCGGAGATCTGCAGCAGCGCCATCGGTTTCGCTTTCCGGGCCCGGGCCGCACACGGCCCGGCGCGCCGTTCCAGGGCATCAGTCGTCGAGGTCCGCCGCCATCGCGTCGATGTCCGCATCGAGCTTGGCCAGGAACCGCAGCTCGCGCACCGGCATGCGGGCCGCGGTGAAGTCGCCGTCGCGGTCCAGGAGTTCGTGGAGCCTCGCCTCGATCGCCGCGGACTCGCTGCGGACCGATCGCTGCAACGCGTCCAGCGCAGGGCCGTCGCCGGCGCCGACGGCGTGGTCGGCGGCCTCGCGCCGCTCGAGCTGGCGCTCCAGGAACTCGAACGGCAGCGCCGTGTCGGTCCCGGCGGTCGGGTCGACGCCGCGCAACTGCAGCAGGTACTCGGCCCGGCCGACGCGGTCCTTCAGCGTCCGGTACGCCTCGTTCACGCGGGCCGAAGCCTGGAGGGACAGTCGCCGCTGCTGGTCGTCGGCAGCCGCGTGACGATCGGGATGCACGTCGGACTGCAGCGCCCGGTACGCGCGATCGAGCGCGTCGGCATCGAAGCGATAGTGCTCGGGCAGTCCGCACAGCGCGAAGTGGTTGCGGGAGAAGTCGATCATCGGGGCGCCGGGTCGCGCCGTCGGCGCACGCCGGTGGGGCATCGGGCGGCGGGCGCGACGGCCCCCGCGCCCGGCCGGACGGTGGGTCAGACGTTGAAGCTCTCGCCGCAACCGCAGGCGTCCTTGACGTTCGGGTTGTTGAAGCGGAAGCCTTCGTTCAGCCCCTCGCGCGCGAAGTCGAGCTCGGTGCCGTCGAGATAGGGCAGGCTCTTGGGGTCGACGTAGACGGTGACGCCGTGGCTTTCGAACGAAAGGTCCTCGGGCCGGGCCTCGTCGGCGTACTCGAGCTTGTACGCCATCCCCGAGCAGCCCGAGGTGCGCACGCCGAGGCGGAGCCCAATGCCCTTGCCGCGCTTGACGAGGTGGTTGGCGACGTGCCGCGCCGCCGTTTCGGTGAGCGTGATCGACATGATGCTTTCCGTGGTTTCCTTCATCCGGTGTTCAGTCGGCCGCGGCGCGCGCCGGCGGCTCGCAGGCATCCGCCTCGGCGGCGCCCGGGCCGCCGTCGACGTGCTTGCGGCGGTAGTCGGCGACGGCCGCCTTGATCGCGTCCTCGGCGAGGATCGAGCAGTGGATCTTCACCGGCGGCAGCGCGAGCTCCTCGGCGATCTGCGTGTTCTTGATCGCAATCGCCTCGTCCAGCGTCTTGCCCTTGACCCACTCGGTCACCAGCGACGACGAGGCGATCGCCGAGCCGCAGCCGTAGGTCTTGAACTTCGCGTCCTCGATGACGCCGTCGGCGCCGACGCGGATCTGCAGCTTCATCACGTCGCCGCAGGCGGGCGCGCCGACCATCCCGGTCCCGACGTCGCCCGCCTCCTTGGCGAACGAACCGACGTTGCGCGGATTCTCGTAGTGGTCCAGTACCTTCTCGCTGTATGCCATTGCCTTCTCCGTGTTCGCATTCCCGGGCGCGCGCTAGTGCGCCGCCCACTGCACCGTGTCGAGGTCGACGCCGTCCTTGTGCATCTCCCACAACGGCGAGAGCTCGCGCAGCTTCGCCACCTTGCGCTGGAGCAGCGCGACCGCGTAGTCGATCTCCTCGGCGGTCGTGAAGCGGCCGACGGTGAAGCGGATCGAGCTGTGCGCTAGCTCGTCGCTGCGCCCGAGGGCACGCAGCACGTACGAGGGCTCGAGCGACGCCGACGTGCAGGCCGAGCCCGACGACACCGCGATGTCCTTCACCGCCATGATCAGGCTCTCGCCCTCGACGAAGTTGAAGCTGACGTTGAGGTTGTGCGGCACGCGCCGCTCGAGGTCGCCGTTGAGATAGACCTCCTCGATCCGCGACAGCCCCTGCCAGAGGCGATCGCGCAGCATCCGGATCCGCTCGTTCTCGGTCGCCATCTCCAGCCGCGCCAGCCTGAACGCCTCGCCCATGCCGACCAGCTGGTGCGTCGGCAGCGTGCCCGAGCGCATCCCGCGCTCGTGGCCGCCGCCGTGCATCTGCGCCTCGATGCGCACCCGCGGCTTGCGGCGCACGAACAGCGCGCCCACGCCCTTCGGGCCGTAGGTCTTGTGGCCGGAGAAGGACATCAGGTCGACCTTGAGCGCGGCGAGGTCGAGCGGGATCTTGCCCGTCGCCTGCGCGGCGTCGACGTGGAAGATGACGCCGCGCTCGCGGCAGAGCGCGCCCATCGCGGCGAAGTCCTGGATCACGCCGATCTCGTTGTTGACCGCCATCACCGACGCGACGATGGTGTCGGGGCGCAGCGCCGCGGCGAAGGCCCCGAGATCGACGAGGCCGTCGGGGCGGACGTCGAGGTAGGTGGCCGAGAAGCCCTGCCGCTCGAGCTCGCGCACCGTGTCGAGCGTCGCCTTGTGCTCGGTCTTCACCGTGACGAGGTGCTTGCCCCTGTCGGCGTAGAAATGCGCGGCGCCCTTGAGCGCAAGGTTGATCGACTCGGTCGCGCCCGACGTCCAGACGATCTCCTTCGGGTCGCAGTTGACCAGCGCCGCGACCTCCGCCCGGGCGTCCTCGACGGCCTTCTCGGCCTCCCAGCCGTACGCGTGCGAGCGCGATGCCGGATTGCCGAAGTGCTCGGTGAGGTACGGGATCATCTTCTGGGCGACCCGCGGGTCCACCGGGGTCGTCGCCGAATAGTCGAGGTAAATGGGTGTCTTCATCGTCGCCGTTCCGTCATCCTGGCCATTGGTCCGCACTGCCGTGTCGCCGCGCCATCGTCAGAGCACCGCCGTGGTAACCGGTTCGCCGGCGCCGACCGCTGCGCCGCGATGGTCCTGCAGCACGCTCCCCTCGCTGCGCTTCGCCCGCTGCTCGCGGACGAGCTGCTCCAGCGTGACCGAGCGCAGGTAGGTGAAGATGTGATCGTTGAGGCTCGACCACAACTCGTGCGTCATGCAGCGGCCCTCGTCGTGGCAGTTCTCGCGCCCGCCGCACTGCGTGGCGTCGATCGGCTCGTCGACGGCGAGGATGATCTCGGCGACGGAAACCGTCCCCGGATTGCGCGCCAGGTTGTAGCCGCCCCCAGGCCCGCGGACGCTGTCCACCAGGCCGTGGCGGCGCAGCTTGCCGAACAGCTGCTCGAGGTAGGACAGCGAGATCTTCTGGCGATCGGAGACCCCGGCGAGCGTGACCGGTCCCTTGCCGTTGTTGAGGGCGACGTCGATCATCGCCGTGACTGCGAACCGTCCTTTGGTGGTGAGACGCATGGCATTGACCTTTGCGGAGGGTTTCTCGGGTCGCCCCACGGCAGCACCGGGAGCGAACGTCCAGGACATCAAGGTTCGAGGTTTCCCGAATCCTACCAATCCCGAGCGTTTTGATCAACTACTGGCCGAGAAGTTCAGTCGATCATCCGATTGAGCCGCTGCGGATCGAAGCCGTCGGCCACCGCCTGGGCGTCGCCGCAATCGACGCCCCCCTGCTGCAAGCCCGCGATCAACGCCTCCATCCGGGCGTCGGTCGCCGCCGCGTGGTCGATCAGCCGATGGATCGCCTGCACGACGGGATCGTCCATGTCGGCCGCGATCGCGTACGCCGAGAAACCCATTTTCTTGGCATGGTCTTCCCGCAGATCGGCCTCGGCCGCGGTCACGATCCGCGCCGGAATGCCGACCGCCGTCGCACCGGGCGGGATTTCGCGCACGACGACCGCATTGGACCCGATCTTCGCCTCGGCGCCGATGGTGATGGGGCCGAGGATCTTCGCTCCGGCGCCGACAACGACGCCGCGTTCGAGCGTCGGGTGGCGCTTGCCCTTGTTCCACGACGTGCCCCCCAGCGTGACGCCGTGGTAGAGCGTGCAGTCGTCGCCGATTACCGCGGTCTCGCCGATCACCACGCCCATGCCGTGGTCGATGAATACGCGCCGGCCGAGCGTCGCGCCCGGGTGGATCTCGATGCCGGTCAGGAACCGCCCCCAGTGCGCGAGCCAGCGCGCGAGCCAGCGCAGGTTCGCCCGCCACAGCCGGTGCGAGACCAGCCGGTGCCAGACCAGCGCGTGCAGCCCCGGATAGCAGGTCAGCACCTCCCAGGTGGACCGGGCCGCGGGATCGCGCTCGAAAACGACGCCGATGTCTTCACGCAGGCGGGAGAACATGGCCGCCATTTTCTCATTTTCCGACTCGCCCGCTCAAACAATCCCCGCGCCGGCCCGTGGCTCACCCGAACTACGGCGAGCGCGGGTCCCGCGGGGTGGCCCGGTTCGCCCCCTGCGGCGACGCGTTTGCCGATAAACTGCGCCCGACGCGCCCGCCCGGGATCCACAGGAAGAGCGACGCGCGCAACGACGACGGCAGACGACCGTCCACCTCGAGGAGAAGTCCATGTTCCGTCCGTTCCGTTCCGCAGCGGCGCTCGCCCTGACGGCCGCCCTTGCCCTGCCCGCGCAGGCGCAGGAGGTCACGCTCAAGGTTCACCACTTCTGGCCGTCGACGGCGATGGGACCGTCGACGATCCTCGCCCCCTGGTGCGAGAAGATCGCCAGGGATTCGGGCGGACGCATGAAGTGCCAGATCTACCCGTCGATGCAACTCGGCGGAACGCCCCCGCAGCTCGTCGACCAGGTCAAGGACGGCGTTGCCGACATCGTGTGGACGCTGCCCGGCTACACGGCCGGCCGTTTCCCGCTGATGGAGGTGTTCGAGCTGCCGTTCATGACCAACAGTGCGGAGTCGGCGAGCCGCGCCGCGTGGGACTACTACCAGCAGGTCGGCCAGAAGGAATTCCCCGGCATCAAGGCGCTGGCGATCCACGTCCACGACGAAGGCTACGTGCACACGGTCAAGACGCCGATCAAGACGCTGGCCGACTTCAAGGGCCAGCGGATGCGCGCCCCGACGCGACAGACCAACCGGATGCTGAGCGCGCTCGGCGCGACACCCGTCGCGATGCCGCTGCCGGCGCTGCCCGAGGCGCTGTCCAAGGGCGTCATCGACGGCTTCCTGCTGCCTTGGGAGGTGATCCCGTCGATCAAGGCGCACGAGCTCGTCAAGTACCACAGCGAGACCGACCCGCAGGCCCGCTCGCTCTACAGCGCCGTTTTCCTGCTGGGCATGAACCAGGCGCGCTACGACTCGCTGCCCGCCGACCTGCGCAAGGTGATCGACGACAATTCCGGTGCCGCACTGTCCGGCGCCATCGGCAAGGCCTGGGATGCGTCGGCGCCGGCTGCGCGCAAGCTCGCCGTCGAGCGCGGCAACGTCATCTACGTGATCCCGTCCGCCGAGCTCGCCAACTGGCAGAAGGCGACCGCCGCGCTGCCCGACGACTGGGTCAAGGACGTGACCGCGAAGGGCAACGACGGCAAGGCGCTGCTGCAGACGGCGAAGGACCTGATCCGGAAGTACGAGCGGCCGTGACCGCCCCGCCGTTCAGCGCAGCAGGATCGCGGTCACCAGCAGCAGCGCGGTGACCAGGGCGAACATCGTCAGGTAGGGTACGGCGATCAGCGCGCCGCGCACGAACACGCCGCTCCAGCGACCGCCGTAGACACTCTTCATCGACCAGAGCAGGTAGCAGAACATCCACAGCATCGCCAGCGCGCTCACCGGCGCCCACGGCGAGGCGACGGCGACGATCAGGGCCAGGCAGGCGAACGCGTGGTTGTGCGCGCCGAACACCAGGTGCCCGGCGTAGCGGCGCGGCCGCAGCGGGTAGCGGCGCCGCCGGCCGGCGTAGACGATCTGCAGCAGCAGTGCAAACCAGGGCAGCAGCGCGATCAGCGCGTACGGGCCGTAGCGCAGCACGCCGACCAGGAGATGCTCGGCCCGGTCCTGCTTGTCGAGACGGTTGATCCGGTCGAGGCGTTGCTGCAGGTGGTCGCGCAGCGGACCTTCCGGCCCGACCACGGTGCCGCGGAAGTCGTCGTCGATCTTCAGCGCCCACGGAATGCCCAGTTGGACGAGGTCGATCGTGCCGTCATCGGCGGCCGGCGCGGCCCCGCCGTCGCGTTGGTCGGGGGCCGCTTCGCCGGGCTTCGCCGCGGTCGCGCGACGTTTCACCGTGACGGCGCCGGGCTTTGCCGCGACCGCGTCGGCGCTCGCGGTGGCGGCGGGCGGCGCGGCGGGGGCGTCGAAGACGATGGCGCCGCCGGGCTGCGCTTCACTGGCAACCCGCAGCACGGCGAAGAGCGCCAGCGCGAGGACCAGGAACAGGCGCGCAGGACGGATGTAGCGCTTGCGGCGACCGGCGAAGTACTCGTTGGTCAGGAATCCGGGCCGGAACAGCAGGTGGAACAGGGTGCGGGCCAGGCGACCGTCGAGCGCGACGTAGCGGCCGGCCGCCTCGCGCAGGAACGCGCCGGCGGTCGGCAGTTCGAGCGCAGTCTCCTGGCCGCACGCCGGGCAATAGCGGCCGGGCGCCGCGGCGCCGCAATTGCGGCAGGCCCACGGCGCGGGCGACGACGGCGCGGCGGACGGCTCGTTCACGGTTCAGAACACGTGGAAGCGGCCGTCGAGGCAGCCGAGCGGCCAGCGCCCGACGGCGAACAGCGCGTGCTTGCCGAAGAACGGGTGCCCCGGCGGCGCGTCGGCGAGCAGCGCCAGCACCCGGTGATGCACCGCGAGCAGCGCCGCCGCGAGCGCGGCCTCGGAGAGCCTCGGGTCGGCGAACGCGCCCGTCGGCAGGGCCGCCGCCAGGGCGCTCCGGATGTCGTCGCGTGCGGCGTCGGTGGCGGCGGCGATCGCCGCCTGCAGCTCTTCCTCGGTGTGCCGCGCGCTGGCCAGCGCCCAGAGCTCCTCGCGCTCCTCCTCCTCGCGATCCCACCAGCGATCGTCGCGCTCGAAGCGGTGGAGCGCCTGCGCGAGCTGCGGCCAGTCGCCGATGACGACGATCCCGCCGCCGCCCGGCGCGGCGCCGGCCTCGAGCATCGCGGCAATCGCCGACTGCTGCGCCGGAGCGAGCGGCGTGCCGAGGGCAGAGAACCCTGCGGTGCGTGCCGGCGCAGCGTCCGCCGATTCGCCTCCGCCCGCGCCGACGCGGTGACGAGGCTCACTCATCGGCGCATCACGTCGTCGATGCGGGCGAGGATGCCGCGCAGGATGTTGACCTCCTCCTTCTCGAGGCCCGCGCGGGCGAACAGCCGCCGCAGCCGCGGCATCAGCCGGCGCGGCAGGCGCGGGTTGAGGAAGCGCATGGCGACGAGCGTGCGCTCGGCGTGGGCGTCGAGCGCGGCGATCTCGTCGGTGGTCGCGGGCGCGAAACGCGGCGCGCTCCAGACGCTCCCGCCGGTGTGCGCGACGCGCAGCTCGTAGCAGGCGACCTGGACGGCGGCCGCGAGGTTGAGCGAGCCGTACGCCGGATTCGCGGGGATCGTCGCGACGACGCCGCAGCGCGCAAGCTCGTCGTTGGAGAGTCCCGACATCTCGGTGCCGAACACCAGCGCGACCTCGCCGCGGGCCGTGTGCGCGACCGCCGTTGCCGCTGCCTCACGGATCGGCAGCACACGGCCGGCGAGTTCGCGCGGCCGTGCCGAGAGCCCGACCGCCAGCGCACAGCCTTCGATCGCCTCGCCGAGCGTCGCGACGACCCTTGCGCCGTCGAGCACGGACGTCGCGCCCGACGCCCGCGCCACAGCGTCCGCGTGCGGGAACGCGCGGGGCTGCACCAGCACCAGTTGCGTCACGCCCATGGTCAGCATCGCGCGGGCCGCAGCGCCGATGTTGCCGGCGTGGCTGGTCGCGACCAGCACGATGCGGATCGCGTCAAGCGCGGTGCGCATCGATCCCTGACGGCCGTCGTCGCCGGCGTACAATGGGGCTTTGTTCTCTTGCGCCTCCCGCTGCGCGCCGCGCGCCGCCCGGGGGTGGGACAACCCGACCATGCATCCGATGCTCTCGATAGCGGTGAAGGCTGCGCGCCGCGCCGGCAACATCATCAATCGCGGCGCGCGGGAGATCGATCTCCTGACCGTCACGACCAAGGGGCCGAAGGATTTCGTCAGCGAGGTCGATCGGCAGGCGGAAAGTGCGATCGTCGAGACGCTGCTCGACGGCTATCCGGACCACGCGATTCTAGCAGAGGAAGGCACGGCCAAAGGCGCGAACGCGGAGGCGGAGAACGTCTGGATCATCGACCCGCTCGACGGCACGACCAACTTCCTGCACGGCTTTCCGCAGTACTGCGTTTCGATCGCGCTCGCGCATCGCGGCCAGGTCACGCAGGGCGTCATCTACGATCCGGTGAGGAACGACCTGTTCACGGCGAGCCGCGGCCGCGGCGCGTTCCTCAACGAACGGCGCATCCGCGTTTCGCGCCGGCAGCACCTGCGCGAATGCCTGATCGGCACCGGCTTCCCGTTCCGCGACGGCGCCTACCTCGACACCTACCTGCGGATGATGAAGACGATGATCGAGCAGACGGCCGGTCTGCGCCGGCCCGGCGCCGCGGCGCTCGACCTCGCCTACGTCGCCGCCGGCTTCTACGACGGGTTCTGGGAAGTCGGACTCAATCCCTGGGACGTCGCCGCCGGCAGCCTGCTGGTGCAGGAGGCGGGCGGGCTCATCGGCGACCTCTCCGGCGAAGGCGACTTCCTCCACGGCGGCCAGGTCATCGCCGGGAACCCGAAGATCTTCGCCCAGATGGTGACCACGCTGGCGCCCTACCGCGAGGAGCTCCTGCGGCAACGGGCACCCCGCACGCCGCATCCGTCGCCGGGCTGAGGGCCGCGTCCGACGGACCCCGCGGCCCGGCCGACAGGGGTGATTGGCGCGTTCGTCGCCCGCCGTGGCACTCTCCTTGCGTGCGTTCCACTCGCCCGCACGACTGCCGCGGACGATGTCCACCCCAAAAGGAGCCACCGATGCGCCGCGTTCCGACGCCTGCCCCCTCCTCGCCAACAGCCCGCGTGTTTCGTTCCTTCCT
>DATIUK010000282.1:0-6246 GCA_035466885.1 Casimicrobiaceae bacterium | reverse complement strand
GAGGCGCTCGGCATCAGCCTCCTCGGCAGTTCGCAGATGGCCTCGCCCGACGGCGAGAAAGCCGACTCCGCCGCCGAGTCGGCGCGCGTGCTGGTCGAGGCGGTCAAGCGCGACCTCAAGCCGCGCGACATCATCACCCGGAAGTCCATCGAGAACGCGATCTCGCTGGTGATGGCGACCGGCGGCTCGACCAACGCGGTGCTGCACTACCTCGCCATCGCCGCGGCCGCCGAAGTCGTGTGGACGATCGACGACTTCGAGCGCATCCGGCGACGCGTGCCGGTGCTGTGCGACCTGAAGCCCTCCGGACGTTTCGTGGCGCTGGACTTCCATCACGCCGGCGGGGTGCCGCAGGTGTTGAAGATGCTGCTCGTGCACGGCCTGCTGCACGGCGACTGCATGACGATCACGGGCCGGACGATCGCCGAGGAGCTCGCCGCCGTCCCGGCCGAACCGCGCGCCGACCAGGAGGTCATCCGGCCGTGGGCGAACCCGATGTACGCCGAGGGCCATCTTGCCATCCTCAAGGGCAATCTGGCGCCGGAAGGCTGCGTCGCCAAGATCACCGGCCTCAAGAACCCGTCGATCACCGGCCCTGCGCGCGTGTTCGACTCCGAACCCGCGGTGATGGAAGCGATTCTCGGCAAGAAGATCCACCACGGCGACGTGGTCGTCATCCGCTACGAAGGCCCGAAGGGAGGGCCGGGGATGCAGGAGATGCTGGCACCCACGTCGGCGATCATCGGTCAGGGTCTCGGCGAGACCGTCGGGCTCGTCACCGACGGCCGCTTCTCCGGCGGGACCTGGGGAATGGTCGTCGGCCACGTCGCGCCCGAGGCCTACGTCGGCGGCACGATCGCGCTGGTGCACGAGGGCGACCCGATCACCATCGACGCGCACCGGCAGCTGATCCAGCTCGACGTCGACGACGCGGAGCTCGCGCGTCGCCGGGCGGCGTGGCGGCCGCCCAAGCCCCGCTACACGCGCGGGCTGCTCGCCAAGTACATGCGGCTCGTGTCGACGGCGAGCAAGGGCGCGATCACCGACGGCGGCGAGTAGCCCCCCCTGGCCGTCGCCGGGGGCGGCACCCGAGAGCGCGGCGCGAAGCCGCCCTGGCGGCCGCGCGACGCGCGGCCCGGACCGCCGCCCCGGCCGGCGCCGCGAAGTCGGCGCCCTCTGCCGCGCGCCGCCGCCCACCCGATTCACTGCAGGGAGAACCGCCATGCTGCACTGGCTTTGCCTCGCCGGCGCGATCGTGCTGGAAGTCGCCGGCACGACGTCGATGAAACTCTCGCAGGGCTTCACCCGCCCGCTGCCATCGGTGCTGCTGTTCGTCTTCTACGCGGCTTCGTTCGCGCTGATGACCGTCGCGGTCAAGCGCATCGACATGAGCGTATCCTATGCAATATGGTCGGGCGTCGGGACCGCGCTGATCGCGCTGATCGGTTTCGGCTGGTTCCGGGAACCCCTGACCACGCTCAAGGTCGCAAGCATGCTGCTGATCGTCATCGGGGTCATTGGCCTCAACCTCGACTCCTGGCGCAGCCCCGGCTGATCGATCGTCGCGGCGAACGGCCAACTCCGGAGGATTCGATGCACCTGCCCGCCCGCGTTTTCGCATTGTCCGCTGCCCTGATCGGGGTTGCCTTTCTGACCGGTTGCGCGACCGGACCCGCGGTCACGCGGGAAGGCCCCGCCGTCGAGGCGCCGACTTACCGCGTCGGCGACCGCTGGGCCTACAAGGCCAAGGACGGCTTCCGCCTCCCGGTCATCTGGGACGAGGTGCACGAGGTCACGGCCATCGGCCCGGACGGCATCACCATCCGCGTGACCCAGCGGGGGCCCACCGTCGACAACGCGCGGATCGAGAAGCTCATCGCACCGGGGCTCGTGCGCCAGGGCGCGGTGTTCGACGCCGAGACGCGCATCTTCGATCCGTACCTGACGCGCTACGCATTCCCGCTCAAGCCGGGCGATTCCTGGCGCGGATTCGTCGCGAACACCCACCAGCCACCCCAGCCGTCCGGGCCCTTCAGTCAGTCGATCAGCCACTGGGTCAACGTCGAGGGCTGGGGCAAGGTCACGACACCGGCGGGCACCTTCGACGCCGTGCAGCTCAAGATCATCATGCAGCTCGACGACGAAAGCCCCTGGCGCTGGCCGACGCAGTGCTCGTATTTCGTCTGGTATGCGCCGGCAGTTCGCGGCATCGTGCGGGAGGACAAGCAAGCCTGGTACTTCGAGAAGAGCCTCCCGTCGCCTACCCGGATCCGCAGCCAGAACGCCGAGGTCGAGCTGGTCTCGTTCACGCCCGGGCCGGCGCCGAAGTAGGCGGCAGCGTCGGGGCAACGCATCGTCCGGGTCTGGCGCGCTGGAGCCGAGGGCGAGCGGGGCGCGGCGTCGTGGGCACCCGCCACGGCCTGTCCCACCGATGGCGGCGCGCTGCACCGAATTTTTCGTTCCTGGACCGCGGTTTCGGGGATAATCGCCGCCGCGCCGGCAATCCGCCGCGCCTTTGCGATCAAGTCCCGGAGAAACCCGATGTCGACCCGCGCTTCACTGTCCGCCCTTCTCACCGTCTTCGGTCTCGCCGTGGCGATGTCCACGCAGGCCCAGACCCCGGCTGCGCCGGCGCCGGCCGCTGCACCGGCTCCCGCCGCCACACCGACACCCGCGCCCGCACCGGCTCCCGTCGCCGCCCCGGCCGCGACCATGGCCGGGATGGACGGCCTCGCCGCCTACTATTCGGACCGCCTCAACGGCCGCAAGACCGCGAGCGGCCAGGTCTTCGACCAGCAGAAGCTCACCGCGGCGCACCAGACGCTGCCGTTCGGGACCATGGTCAAGGTGACGAACACCAAGAACGGCCGCAGCGTGGTCGTGCGCATCAACGACCGCGGTCCGACGCAAGCCGGGCGCGTCATCGACCTGTCGCACGCCGCCGCGTCCAAGCTCGGAATGCTTCGCTCCGGCCTCGTGCCGGTGAAGCTCGAAGTCGTCAAGGAAGCCCCCGCCAAGAAGGCGAAGTAGTCCCGCCGCTCTCATTCGGCGCAACCCCTTCCGCCCACCTGCCGATGCAGCCACTGCCCAACCTTGCCTGTCCGCTGTGCGGCGGACCCAACGACTGCCGGGCAGCGCAGAGCGGCAGCTTCGACGGCCATTGCTGGTGTGCCGACGTGGCGGTCGACCCCGCTGCGCTCGCCCGGGTGCCGCCCGACGAGCGCGACCGGGCGTGCCTGTGCCGCCGCTGCGCGACCTGCGAACCGGATCGCGCTGGACCCTGACTCACTACGTCAGGTCAGGTGGAGGCGCTGCCAGATCGCCTTGGTCAGCGGCGCCTGGTTCATCGAGTAGAAGTGCAGGCCCGGGGCGCCCCGCGCCAGCAGGCCGGCGCACAGGTCGGTGACGACGTCGAGCCCGAAGGCGCGGATCGACTCGCGATTGTCGCCGCAGCCCTTGAGGCGCTCGTCGATCCAGCGCGGCATGTCGATGTGGGACTTTTCGCAAAAGCCGTGCAGCTGCGAATAGTTCGAGATCGGCATGATCCCGGGCACGATGGGCACCGTGCAGCCCAGCGCGGAGACGTCGGCGACGAACCGGTGGTAGGCGTCGGCGTTGTAGAAGAACTGCGTGATCGCCGAGTTGGCGCCCGCGTTCACCTTGCGCACGAACGCCGCAAGGTCGTCCTTGGCCGAGCGCGCCTGCGGGTGGAACTCCGGGTAGCCGGCGACCTCGATGTGGAACCAGTCGCCGGTCTCGCGGCGGATGAACTCCACCAGCTCGTTCGCGTAGCGGAACTCGCCCGAGCCGCCGCCCGCGCCCGACGGCAGGTCGCCGCGCAACGCGACGACGCGCCGGATGCCGGCATCGCGATAGGTACCGAGAAGCTCGCGCAGGCTCGCCGTCGACTGGCCCATGCACGAGATGTGCGGCGCGACGCTCCGGCCCTCGGCGCGGATCTCCATCACGGTCGCGAGCGTCCCCTCGCGCGTCGAACCGCCGGCGCCGAAGGTCACGGAGAAGAATGCAGGGTCGAGCTCGGAGAGCTCCGCGCGGACCGCGCGCAGCTTGGCGGCGCCCTCGTCGGTCTTGGGCGGGAAGAACTCGATGCTGAAGGTGCGGCGCGGGGGTGTGTTCATGGGTGGGTTCCGGTGAGCGATCATCATTCGCGTGCCTTCGCCAGCAGCGCAGAGAGCGCCCACGAAATGAGGCTGTAGACGATGGCGCCGAACACGCCGGCCCAGAAGCCGTCGACGCGGAAACCCTCGAGCCAGCTGCCGACCGCCCAGAGCAGGAGGCCGTTGATCACGAAGATGAACAGGCCCAGCGTCAGCAAGGTGACCGGCAGCGTCAGCAGCACCAGCACCGGGCGGATCAGCGTGTTGACGAGGCCCAGCACCAGCGCGGCGACCAGCGCGGCGCCGAAGCTCGCGACGTGGATCGAGGTGAGGAGGTAGGGCAGCGCGAACAGCGCCGCCGCGTTGACGAGCCAGACCACCAGCAGGCGGATCATGCGGTTTCCTTGGGTCGCGCGATGTGCCGGCCGTCGCAATAGGGGACGAGCGCGGCGTGGATCGCATTGTTGATCGGCGTGGCGACGCGCAATGGCTTCGCCATGCGCTCGACCGCGCCGCAGAGCCACGGCGCCTCCAGCCGGTTGCCGGCGACGAGGTCGTTCAGCATCGACGAGCGCATTTCGTGGGGCAGCGTGTCGGCGAAGCGCATCTGTGCGGCGACGAAGTCGTCGGCCAGCGCGACCCCGCGCGCTCGCGCCAGCGACCACGCCTCGACCATCGCCGCCTCGAACTGCGCCCGCAGCTCCGGATCGCTGCGGACGACGCCCAACGGCTGGCCGGAGATCGCCGTCAGCCCCGACAGCGCGACCAGGAACACGAACTTCTCCCACAACGCGCGGCGGACGTCGGGCACGACTTCCGCGTCGACGCCGGCGCCCTCGAGAGCGGCCCGCATCGCCTCGGCCGCCGGTCGCTGGCCCGGCAGCACCGGCCCGAAGCACAGGCGGGCCATCGTGCCGGTGTGCACGATCACCCCCGGCTCACCGATGGTCGCCGCGATGATGGCGACGCCCCCCATCACCTGCTCCGCGCCGACCACCGCAGCAACGCGGTCGATGCTCTCGACCCCGTTCTGCAGCGGGATGACGACACCGCCGCGCGCCAGCAGCGGCCGCAGCGCGCGGGCCGCGGTCTCGGTGTCCCAGAGCTTCACCGTGAACAGGACGACGTCGGCCGGCGACAGCGTCGCCGGATCGTCGGTCGCGCGGGGCGCCGCGATGGTCACGTCGCCGATGGCGCTCTTCACCACCAGGCCGGACGCGCGGATCGCAGCGAGATGGCGGCCGCGCGCGACGAACGAGACGTCGTGCCCGGCCGCGGCGAGGCGGGCACCGAAGTACCCGCCGACCCCGCCTGCGCCCATCACCGCAATGTGCATCGTGTCCCTTCGTCGAAGTCAGGCGGCGTCGCGCCGCGATGCGGCACGGCGCCCCCGGGGCTGCACCGGCGCCTGCCGTCAGTATCGGTAGGCGTCCGGCTTGTACGGGCCCTCGGGTGCCACGCCGATGTAGCGCGCCTGCTTGTCCGAGAGCGTCGTCAGCATCGAGCCGAGCTTGGTGAGCTGCAGCCTGGCGACCTTCTCGTCGAGGTGCTTGGGCAGCACGTAGACGCCTACGGGATAGCGCTTGCCGCCGGTCCGCGCGTCGGTGTAGAGCTCGATCTGCGCCATCACCTGGTTGGCGAACGACGAGCTCATCACGTACGACGGGTGACCGGTACCGCAGCCGAGGTTTACGAGGCGCCCCTCAGCGAGCAGGATGATCCGCTTGCCGTCCGGGAAGATGACGTGATCGACCTGAGGCTTGATGTTCTCCCACTTGCAGGCCTTGAGCGCCGCGACCTCGATCTCGTTGTCGAAGTGCCCGATGTTGCACACGATGGCATTGTTCTTCATCCGCTTCATGTGCTCGAAGGTGATGATGTCGATGTTGCCGGTGGCCGTGACGAAGATGTCCGCCTTGTCGGCGGCATAGTCCATCGTCACCACGCGGTAGCCCTCCATCGCCGCCTGCAGCGCGCAGATCGGGTCGATCTCGGTGATCCACACCTGCGCCGACAGCGCGCGCAGCGCCTGCGCCGAGCCCTTGCCGACGTCGCCGTAGCCGGCGACGACCGCGACCTTGCCGGCGACCATCACGTCGGTCGCGCGCTTGATGCCGTCGACCAGCGA
>DATIUK010000281.1:0-7218 GCA_035466885.1 Casimicrobiaceae bacterium | reverse complement strand
CGCGGCCGGGCGCCGGATGGTGGTCACGGCAACGACGGTCGAGGGCAGCCTCGGCGCCGCTGCGCTGGACGCGGCGGCGATCGCGCTGGCGCGCGCGCAGCTCGCGGCCGCCGATGCCGGCAGCGCGCCCGCGGCGGTCGACCGCGCCGCAGACCTCCCGGTCGTCCTGCACCTGCCCGGCACCGCCACCTTCGACGTGCTGCTGTTCGGCAACGGCCACGTCGGCCGCGCGCTGGCGCAGGTCCTCTCCGCGCTGCCGGCGCGGGTGCGCTGGATCGACGCGCGCGAGGCGGACTTCCCCGCCGCGACCACCGGCAATGTCGAGATCGTCGCCACCGACCTGCCCGAGGCCGAGCTGCGCGCCGCCCCGACCGGCGCCACCGTCGTCGTCGCGACGCACAGCCACGCGCTCGACTTCGACATCGTCGCCGCCGCGCTCGCCCGCGGCGACTGGAGCTACCTCGGGATGATCGGCTCGCGGGCGAAGCGCGCCCAGCTCGCGCGGCGGCTCGCCGAGCGCGGCCTGCCGCCGGATGCGGTCGAGCGCGTCAGTTGCCCGATCGGCGCCGGCCCGGGCCTGCCGCGGGGCAAGCACCCCGGGACCATCGCCGTCGCCGTCGCGGCGGAGATCCTCGCTCGGCGCGAACGCGCGGCGCCCGCCGCCGCTGCCCCGGTGCGGTCGGCTGGGGCATAATCGCGCCCATGTCCGACCCGCCGACCCTCCCGCCGCGGCTGTCCCTGTCGGGCATCAGCAAGATCTACCCCTCGGTCGTCGCCAACGACGGCGTCGACCTCGACGTGCTGCCCGGCGAGATCCACGCGGTGCTGGGCGAGAACGGGGCCGGCAAGTCGACGCTGATGAAGATCATCTACGGCGTCGTCCGCCCGGACGCCGGCACGATCCGCTGGAACAACGAGCCCGTCACCATCGGCAATCCGGCGCGCGCGCGCCGGCTCGGCATCGGCATGGTGTTCCAGCACTTCTCGCTGTTCGAGACGCTGACCGTCGCCGAGAACATCCTGCTCGCCCTCGACCATGCCGGCGCCGGCGACCTCTCCGCGCGCATCCGCGAGGTCTCCACGCACTACGGCCTGCCGCTCGATCCCGACCGGCACGTACACACGATGTCGGTGGGCGAGCGGCAGCGCGTCGAGATCGTCCGCTGCCTGCTGCAGGACCCCCGGCTGCTGATCATGGACGAGCCGACGTCGGTGCTGACGCCGCAGGCCGTCGAGAAGCTGTTCGAGACGCTGCGCCGGCTCGCCGCCGAGGGCTGCAGCATCCTCTACATCAGCCACAAGCTCGACGAAATCCGCGCCCTGTGCCACCGGGCGACGGTGCTGCGCGCCGGCCGCGTGACTGGCACCTGCGATCCGCGCCACGAATCCGCGACCTCGCTGGCGCGAATGATGATCGGCGGCGACCTGCCGCATCCCGAGCACCGCCCGGCGCAGGCGACGGGCGACGGCGCGCTGGTGGTCACCAACCTGTCGCTGCCCGCCGACGACCCGTTCGGCACGGAGCTGCGCGAGATCAACCTCGCCGTTCGCGCCGGCGAGATCGTCGGCATCGCCGGCGTGTCCGGCAACGGGCAGAAGGAGTTCCTCGCCGCGCTGTCCGGCGAGCGCACGATCGCCGATGCCGCCGCGATTCGCATCGACGGCCGCCCGGTCGGCACGCTCGACGCGGACCAGCGACGCGCGCTCGGTTTCGGCTTCGTGCCCGAGGAGCGGCTGGGCCGCGGCGCGGTGCCGGAGATGTCGCTGGCCGAGAACGCGCTTTTGACCGCACGTCGGCAGGGGCTCGCGCGCAACGGCTTCGTGCGTTTGGGCGCCGCGCGCGAATTCGCGCAGGCGACGATCGCCGAGTACCGGGTCAAGGCGGGCGGCGCGCAGGCGGCCGCGCGCAGCCTGTCCGGCGGCAATCTGCAGAAGTTCATCGTCGGCCGCGAGATCCGGCAGCATCCGCGGGTGCTGGTCGCGGCGCAGCCGACCTGGGGTGTGGACGTCGGCGCCGCGGCGCAGATCCGCCAGGCGCTGCTCAACCTGCGCGACGCGGGCGTCGCGGTGCTGGTGATCTCCGAGGAACTCGACGAGCTGTTCGAGATCTGCGACCGGCTGGCGGTGATCGCGCAGGGCCGCCTGTCCGAGGGGAAGCGCGCGGCCGACACCAACGCCGAGGAGATCGGTCTCCTGATGAGCGGGTCGTTCATCGCCAGCGGCGCGCACAGCGAACGCAACTTCTCGCCGGCCGGCGCGCTGGGGCTCTGATGCGCCTCATCCTCGAGCCACGGCCCGAACCCTCGCGCGTCGCCGGCGCGGTCTCGCCGCTGGTCGCCGTCGCGGCGACGCTGCTGATCGGCTTCGTGCTGTTCACCGCGCTGGGCAAGGACCCGTGGCAGGCGTTCCACGTATTCTTCATCAAGCCCGTCGAGACGCGCTACGGCGTGGGCGAACTGCTGCTGAAGGCGGGGCCGCTGATGCTGTGCGCGATCGGACTCGCTGCCGGCTATCGCGCCAACGTCTGGAACATCGGCGCCGAGGGCCAGCTCACGATGGGTGCGATCGCCGGCGGCGGACTCGCGCTGCTGTTCCACGACTCGACTTCGCCGCTGCTGCTGCTGCCGGCGATGATCGTCGCCGGCGCGCTGGGCGGCATGGCGTGGGCGGCGATCCCCGCGTTCCTGCGCACCCGCTTCAACGCCAACGAGATCCTGGTCTCGCTGATGCTGGTCTACATCGCGACGTTCACGCTGTCGCTGCTGGTGCACGGCCCCTGGCGCGACCCCGAGGGCTTCAACTTCCCGCAGTCCAAGATGTTCGAGTCGGCCGCGCTGCTGCCGAGCCTGCTCGAGGAGACGCGGCTCAATGTCGGCTTCCTGATCGCGCTCGGGGCCGTCGCCGTCGGCTGGGTGTTCATGTCGAAGAGCCTGGTCGGATTCCAGATGCGCGTGGCGGGGCTCGCCCCCGCGGCCGCGAACTACGCCGGCATTTCGGCCCGGCGGACGATCTGGATCGGCATGCTGATCGGCGGCGCCTGCGCCGGCATCGCGGGCGTGGGCGAGGCGGCGGGGCCGATCGGCCAGTTGCTGCCGTCGATCTCCCCCGGCTACGGTTTCGCGGCGATCATCGTCGCCTTCGTCGGCCGCCTGCACCCGGTCGGCATCCTGTTCGCGAGCCTCCTGATGTCGCTGCTCTACCTCGGCGGCGAGTCGGCACAGATGGGGCTGGCGCTGCCCTCGGCGGTCACGGGCCTGTTCCAGGGGACGCTGCTCTTCTTCCTGTTGGCCGCCGACGTGTTCGTCAATTACCGGCTGCGCCGCGCGCGCGCACCGGCCCGGGGGGCGTGATGGACGTTTTCGCCGAGATCCTCGTCCTGACGCTGGCTGCCGGAACGCCGCTGGTGTACGCGGCGCTGGGCGAGCTCGTCACCGAGAAGTCGGGCGTCCTCAACCTCGGCGTCGAGGGCATGATGCTGGTCGGCGCCGTCGTCGCCTTCGCCGTCGCGGCGAAGTCCGGGAACCCGTGGCTGGGCGTCGGCGCGGGGATCGGCGCGGGCGCCGCGCTGTCGCTGGTGTTCGCGGTGCTGACGCTGTCGCTGATGGCCAACCAGGTCGCGACCGGACTCGCGCTGTCGCTGTTCGGCGTCGGCCTCTCGGCATTCGTCGGCCTCGAGTACGTGAGCGTCGTGATCGAAGGCATCACGCCCTTCGCCGGCGCGACGCTCGCCGGCCTGCCGGGCGTCGGCAAGATCCTGTTCGGCCACAATCCGCTCGTCTACCTGTCGCTGGTGCTGTTCGCGGCGATCCACTGGTTCCTCTACCGCACCCGGGCGGGCCTCGTGCTGCGCGCGGTCGGCGAATCGCCGCAGTCGGCGCACGCGATCGGCTATCCGGTCGTGCGCATCCGCTATCTCGCGGTGTTCTTCGGCGGCGCCTGTTCGGGACTTGCCGGCGCGTACCTCGCCGTCGCCTATACCCCGCTGTGGGTCGAAGGGATGACGGCCGGGCGCGGCTGGATCGCGCTGGCGCTGGTCGTGTTCGCCACCTGGCGGCCGTGGCGGGTGCTGGCCGGCGCCTACCTCTTCGGCGGCGTCACGCTGGCGACCTTCCAGGCACAGGCGGGCGGCGTCGCAGTGCCCTCGCAGCTCCTGTCGATGCTGCCCTACCTCGCGACCATCGTCGTGCTCGCGGTCATCTCGCGCGACGCGACGACGATCCGCCTCAACGCGCCGGCGTCGCTCGGCCGGCCGTTCCACGCCGACGGCTGAGCGAACGCGAGCCGTTCGGAGCGCAGCGCGCTCGAGCCGCCGCGGGGTCAGTCGCCCGGGCCCGCCGGGACTTCACCCAGACCGCCCGGGTCCCATTCGACTGCCATCCGCTGCCGTTTGCGCATTTCCCGACGAGCCTCGTCGAGACTCTTCCGTGCTTCCGAGCTGCCGCCGGTCAAGCCGACCAGGAGCCCGATGGCCACGAATCCGGTCAGTACCCGACCGACTGCGGTGTCATCCAGGGGCAGCGCCTGTTTCGCTCCGTAGGCGACCGCGATTCCGATCATCGCCATGACGGCGGTGCTCAGCAGCGTGGCGAAGAAGAGCTCGCCGAAGACGATGTCGACCTTGCGCTTGAGACTGAGGCCCGCCTTGACATAAGTCTCGTGGATCTGGGCATCGACGTGGCGCTGCAGTGCGAGGTGATTGACCTTCGCGCCCCGCGCGAGCCGCAACAGCTCGAGGTCGCGCCGGAGCCTGTCCGTGGCGCGAGGCATGAACCGGTACGCCAGCGCGACGACCGCGGAGGAGATGCCAAGCAACACAACGAGGGTCTTGGGATCGAAGTCCATATTCCTGCACTCCATCGCCTGCAGCGCCCGGCGCGGCACTGCGTCGCATCCATTTGCATCCACGCCGCCGGCAGAAGGCGCCGTCCTGTCTCCGTCCATCGTCAGGCCGGCACCGCGGCAACGGCAGAGACTTCCGTTCCACGTCCGTCGCGACGCCAAGGATGGCGCTGCGCGAAGCCTCCCGCCGTCGGCGGCTCCCCGTTCCACCCCAGCGGAGCGCCCGCGCAGGGCGACCGACTCGGGATCTGCATGGGATCAAGCAAGTTCAAGGCCAGCTGGCCGGAAACGGCAGACCGTCTGCTGCTTCCGGCCGGGGTGACGGCAGTCGATCGATCCCGCCCGTTCACCCGACCGGTGCCGCCGGACCCAAACCGGCAGGGGGGCCGCAGGCCGTAACGGTCGAACGTCCCCCCGGGAGCGGGTGCTGCCGGCACGCGTGGGGCCATGCCCTCCGTCAACGGAGCGCCGCGCAGACGTCCTTGACCCGCCCGCGCAGCCAGCGATGGGCCGGATCGGCATCCATCCTCGGGTGCCAGAGCATGGCAACCGTGATCTCCGGCGCGACGACCGGAAGGGCAAAACCGTGCATCCCGGCGCGCAGGTTTCCGGTGTGTCGTTCGGGAACGCTGGCAATCAGGTCGGAGGCCCGGGCGAGCGCCAGTGCGGTCGCAAAGCCGGCGACGATGGTGGCGATATCCCGCTCCAGGCCCAACGGACTCAAGGCTTCGTCAATCGGACCGCGGTCGAGCCCTCGCCGCGAGACGACGATGTGCCTGCCGGCGGCGTAGCGCGCAGGGGTGATCTCGCCCTCGCAGAGCGGATGCCCCACGCGCACGACGCCGACGAAGCGGTCGCGGAACAACGCCTGCGCACGCAGCTCCGGCGCCGTCGTCTTCCCCACCACCCCCGTCTCCAGATCGACGATCCCGTCGCGAAGCGACGCGCTGTCCCGGTCGGTCTTCGGCACGAAGCACAGCCGTACGCCGGGCGCATCCTCGCGAACGCGCGCGACGAGATCCGGCCCGAAGTTCTCCACGAAGCCGTCGCTGGTCCGCAGCGTGAACGTCCTGACCAGGTGCTCGAGGTCGAGCTGCTCGGCGGGGCGCAGGATGGCCACTCCGTCCTGCACGAGCTGGCTGACCCGTCCGCGCAGCTCGATCGCCCGGGGCGTGGGGACGAGCCCGCGTCCGGCCCGGACCAGCAGCGGATCGCCCGTCGTCGCCCGCAATCGCGCCAACGCCCGGCTCATCGCCGAGGGGCTCAGCCGCAAACGCCGGGCTGCGCGCGCGACGCTGCCTTCCGCGAGCAGCACGTCCAGGGTGACCAGCAGGTTGAGATCGGGTCTCGCCATGCGCCAACCATACCATCGCCCGACATTGATATGGCGTCATGCGCATGAATAACGTGTAACTCGTGCGTCTTCCGCCATGTCGTGGAGAAGCCTAATCTTGCAGTCAATCCCCGCCCGGGAATCGCCAGGAATCGGAGTTCACCGTGAAACCAGTCGTTGCAGGGCCTGTTGACGGAGCCGCCGCCGGTGCGCAGCGGACACCCTCGGTTCGGTGGGCGCTCGCCGGCCTTTCGCTGTCCATGCTGCTGTCCGCGCTCGGCACCAGCATCGCCAATGTCGGCCTTCCGGCGCTGGGACAGGCGTTCGCTGCCTCGTTCCAGGAAGTCCAGTGGATCGTCCTCGCCTATCTCCTCGCCATCACGACCCTGATCGTCAGCGTCGGGCGGCTCGGCGACGTCACCGGCCGCCGACGGCTGCTGCTGGCCGGTATCCTGCTGTTCACGGTGGCGTCGGCGCTGTGCGGCGTCGCACCCACCCTCGGGTTGCTGATTGCCGCGCGGGCGGCACAGGGTCTCGGCGCCGCCGTCATGATGGCCCTCACCATGGCGTTCGTCGGCGAAACGGTGCCGAAGGAGCGGACCGGCAGCGCTATGGGGCTGCTCGGGACGATGTCCGCGATCGGCACCGCGCTCGGCCCGTCGCTCGGCGGCGTTCTGATCGCGGGACTCGGTTGGCGAGCCATCTTCCTCGTCACCGTGCCGCTGGGGATCCTGACCTTCTTGGTCGCCCATCGCTTCCTGCCCGTCGATCGCCGGGAGCCGAAAGCCGAGCGGGCCGGCTTCGACCCGGTGGGCACGCTGCTCCTTGCACTGACGCTCGCCGCCTATGCCCTCGCCATGACGATCGGGCGCGGCCGTTTCGGCCTGGTCAATCTCGTTCTGCTGTTGGCCGCGGCCGTCGGCGCCGGGCTCTTCGTGCTCGCGGAAGCACGGGTCGCATCACCGTTGATCCGGCCGACGATGTTCCGCAACCCGGTGCTGAGTTCGAGCCTCGCGACCAGCGCGCTGGTCGCGACGGTGATGATG
>DATIUK010000280.1:0-9810 GCA_035466885.1 Casimicrobiaceae bacterium | reverse complement strand
CTGGAGAATTCGGCAAGGAAGTACATGCCCGGCGCGAAGGCGCCGGTTCTATCTGATGCCTGATACCTGATTCCTGTTCCCTGAAAATGATCGACAAAATCAAAATCACCGTCGCCGTCACCTGCGTGATCGCCGGCCTGGTCGCCTACTATCGCTTCGCCGAGGCGGCGCTGCTCTATCGCGTGCTGATGGTCGTCGGCGGGCTGGGGCTCGCGGCGGTCGTCGCGTGGTTCTCGGCGCCCGGCAAGGAATTCTTCGCTTTCGCCCAGGAGGCCTGGCAGGAAGCGGGTCGGGTGTCGTGGCCGACGCGCAAGGAAACGATCCAGACGACGGCCATCGTGTTCGCGTTCGTCGTCGTGATGGCGCTGTTCCTGTTCGCCGTCGACAGCACGCTGGCGTGGATCGTTAGCCTGCTCACCGGACGGACCCAATCATGACCAAACGCTGGTACGTCGTGCACGCCTACTCGGGCTTCGAGAAGAGCGTGCAGCGGGCCCTGACCGAGCGGATCAAGCGCTCGGAGATCGCCGACCAGTTCGGCCAGATCCTCGTCCCGGTCGAGGAGGTGGTCGAGATGAAGAACGGCGCCAAGGCGATCAGCGAGCGCAAGTTCTTCCCCGGCTACGTGCTGGTGGAAATGGAGATGACCGACGACTCCTGGCACCTCGTCAAGAGCACGCCCAAGGTCACGGGCTTCGTCGGCGGGACGGCGAACAAGCCGTCGCCGATTACGCAGAAGGAGGTCGACTCGATCCTGCGGCAGGTGCAGGAGGGGGTCGAGAAGCCGCGGCCGAAGGTGCTGTTCGAGTTCGGCGAGGCGGTGCGGGTCAAGGAGGGCCCGTTCACGGACTTCCACGGCAACGTGGAGGACGTCAATTACGAGAAGAGCAAGCTGCGGGTGTCGGTCACGATCTTCGGGCGCTCGACGCCCGTGGAGCTCGACTTCTCGCAGGTCGAGAAGGCGTAGCGGGCCCGGCCCCGCGTCGCGGGGTGGGCGGCAGGGCGGCCATCGGGCCGCAGGTGGTTGAACGGGGAGGGCGAACGCGCCCGCTTGCACCCAACAGGAGAATGGAATGGCGAAGAAAATCGTCGGCTTCGTGAAGTTGCAGGTGCCGGCCGGAAAGGCGAACCCGAGCCCGCCGATCGGCCCGGCGCTCGGCCAGCGCGGCCTCAACATCATGGAATTCTGCAAGGCGTTCAACGCCGCCACGCAGAAGCTGGAACCCGGCCTGCCGATCCCGGTCGTGATCACGGCGTACGCGGACAAGAGCTTCACGTTCGTGATGAAGACGCCGCCGGCAACGGTGCTGATCAAGAAGGCCGCCAAGGTCGAAAAGGGCAGCAGCAAGCCGCAGGCCGACAAGGTCGGCAAGCTCACCCGCGAGCAGGCCGAGGAGATCGCCAAGGCGAAGATGCCCGACCTCACGGCCGCCGACATGGATGCCGCCGTGCGCACGATCGCCGGCAGCGCCCGCAGCATGGGCATCACCGTCGAAGGGGTGAAGTGATCATGGCCGCCGAACAGAAGCTCCCCAAGCTCAGCAAGCGCATGCGGACGGTCCGCGGCAAGGTGGACCGCAGCAAGAGCTACCCGGTCGACGACGCGCTGAAGCTCGTCAAGGCGACCGCGGTCGCCAAGTTCGACGAGTCGGTCGACGTCGCCGTCAACCTCGGCGTCGACGCCAAGAAATCCGACCAGACCGTCCGCGGATCGGTCGTCCTTCCCGCCGGCACGGGCAAGAAGGTCCGCGTCGCCGTGTTCGCCCAGGGCGACAAGGCGAAGGACGCGCTCGCGGCCGGCGCCGACATCGTCGGCTTCGACGACCTCGCGGCGAAGGTCAAGGAAGGTTTCATGGAGTTCGACGTCGTCATCGCCTCGCCGGACGCGATGCGCGTCGTCGGCCAACTGGGCCAGATCCTTGGCCCCCGCGGCCTGATGCCGAATCCGAAGGTCGGGACCGTGAACGCCGACGTCGCGCTGGCGGTACGCAACGCCAAGGCCGGCCAGGTGCAGTACCGCACCGACAAGGGCGGCATCGTCCAGTGCACGATCGGCCGCGCGTCGTTCGAGCCCGAGCAGTTGAAGACCAACCTGCTGGCGCTGATCGAGGCGCTCAACAAGGCCAAGCCGTCCGGCGCCAAGGGCGTCTACCTCAAGAAGGTAAGCGTCTCCAGCACCATGGGTGCAGGGGTGCGCGTGGACACGGCGAGCCTCGTGCAGCAGGCGGCGTGACTGCCAGGTAACAGGGAACAGGGAACAGGTAACAGGTAACAGAACGATTTGAGGGAACGCGGGACGGAGCATCGTCCGGCGGGCCGTCAAAGACCGCAGGAGCCGCAAGGCTTAAAACGGGGCCGATGAAGGACGGCGGATGGCAGGACGGTTTTCTGTCCTCTATCCTCTGTCCTCTGTCCTCTGATCCGGCGCAGATGGTGCCCCGAAGACAGGAATTCTCCTGACCTAAGGTCACCGCAAGACGCCGCTCCCCGGAGCGGCGGCCGGGCCCGCAGCGCCATCGCGGGTCCGAACAGAAACGGAGGTAGACCTTGAGTCTCAATCTGGAACAGAAGCAAGCGGTAGTCGCGGAAGTCGCGAAGGTGGTCGCCGGTGCCCAGGCCATTGTCTTGGCCGAGAACCGTGGCCTCCCCGTGGCGGCGATGACGCAGCTTCGTGCCAAGGCCCGAACGTCCGGCGTGTATTTCCGCGTGGTCAAGAACACGCTGGTGCGCCGTGCGGTCGCCGAGACCCCGTTCGCCCCGCTGGCCGACCGCATGGTCGGCCCGCTGGCGTACGGGATCGGCAGCGATCCGGTGGCCGTGGCGAAGGTCCTCAACGACTTCGCCAAGACGCACGACAAGTTCGTCATCACCGGCGGCGCCATGCCCGGTCAGGTGATGTCCGCCAAGGACATCGCCGCGCTGGCTGCGCTGCCGTCGCGCGAAGAGCTGATCGCGAAGCTGCTCGGCACCATGCAGGCGCCGGTGACACAGTTCGTCCGCACCCTGAACGAGGTGCCGGCGCGCTTTGTCCGGACGCTGGCCGCCGTGCGCGACGCGAAGCAGGCTGCGTGACCGCAACGCCCGACCCTTTCGCATTCCCCATCCAACGAATCAGGAGCAAACCATGTCTGCTGTGCAAACCGAAATCCTCGACAAGATCTCGTCGCTGACCGTGCTCGAGCTGTCCGAACTCATCAAGGCGATGGAAGAGAAGTTCGGCGTGTCCGCCGCCGCCGCCGTCGCCGTCGCCGGCCCGGCCGCCGCGGCGCCCGCCGCCGCCGCCGAGGAGCAGACCGAGTTCACCGTCGTCCTGGCGGCGTTCGGCGAGAACAAGGTCAACGTCATCAAGGCCGTGCGCGAACTGACGGGCCTCGGCCTCAAGGAAGCCAAGGACCTCGTCGACGGTGCGCCGAAGCCGGTCAAGGAAGGCGTCAACAAGGCCGATGCCGAAGCGGCCAAGAAGAAGCTCGAGGAAGCCGGCGGCAAGGCCGAGATCAAGTAACGCCGGTCGGACCTGCCCGTTTCGTCGGGTCGGCGCACGCCGGCCCGGCAATACGCCGGCGCCAGCCGGCGGCAGGAACGGGGAGAGCCGCCACCTTCGCGAAGGCGAAGGAAATCGGACTTCCGGAAGTCCGATTCCCTTCGTCTTCTGAAGCGACTGCAGGAGACGGGCTTGGTCGGGCGGTGCACGCGAGGACTACCGAGCGCGCGCCGTTGTCCGCCAGCGGCTGGTAGAGGCCAGCCACCACGCCAGGGAGCGCAATGCTCCCGCCAGTCGATGTGCGACTGACGCGCGACCGCCACCCGGCGGCGCGCCACGGGACCGGGCGCTTGCCCGGGCCGTCCCGCGTGACTCGGAGAAGGTATGGCCATCGAAGTCAAGACTTCGCAACAGTACTCGTTCACCGAACGGAAACGCATCCGCAAGAGCTTCGCCAAGCGCGCGAGCGTCCTGCAGGTGCCGTTCCTGCTCGAGACCCAGCTCGCGTCGTATCGCGCCTTCCTGCAGTCCGCCACCGCGCCCGACCAGCGCAAGAACGAGGGCCTGCAGGCCGCCTTCACGTCGATCTTCCCGATCTCGAGCCACTCGGGCAACGCCCGCCTCGAGTTCGTCTCCTTCTCGCTGCTCTCGCCCGCGTTCGACGTGACTGAGTGCCAGCAGCGCGGCCTCACCTTCTGCTCGGCGCTGCGCGCCAAGGTGCGCCTGATCATCATGGACAAGGAGGCGCCGAAGGAGACCGTCAAGGAGGTGAAGGAGCAGGAGGTCTACATGGGCGAGATCCCGCTCATGACCGACAACGGCTCCTTCGTCATCAACGGCACCGAGCGCGTGATCGTCTCGCAGCTGCACCGCTCGCCGGGCGTGTTCTTCGAGCACGACCGCGGCAAGACCCACTCGTCCGGCAAGCTGCTGTTCTCGGCGCGCGTGATTCCCTACCGCGGCTCCTGGCTCGACTTCGAGTTCGACCCGAAGGACTTCCTGTTCTTCCGCGTCGACCGCCGCCGCAAGATGCCGGTGACGACGCTGCTGAAGGCGATCGGGCTGTCGAACGAGGACATCCTGCGCCAGTTCTTCGCCTTCGACACCTTCCACCTGTCGACCAAGGGCGCCGAACTCGAGTTCGTTCCCGAGCGGCTGCGCGGCGAGATGGCGCGCTTCGACGTCGTCGGCAAGGACGGCAAGGTCGTCGTCGCGCGCGACAAGCGCATCACCGCCAAGCACATCCGCGAGCTCGTCGACAGCGGCGTTAAGAAGATCGCCGTTCCGACCGACTTCGTCCTCGGGCGCGCGCTCGCGACCAACATCGTCGACACCGCGACCGGCGAGGTCCTGGCCAAGGCCAACGACGAGATCACCGAGGAAGTGCTGGCGAAGCTCGCCGAGGCCGGCGTGAAGTCGCTGCAGACGATCTTCACCAACGACCTCGACCAGGGCGCGTACATCTCGCAGACGCTGAGGAGCGACGACACCCCCGACCAGACGGCCGCCAGGGTGGCGATCTACCGGATGATGCGGCCGGGCGAGCCGCCGACCGAGGACGCGGTCGAGGCGCTGTTCCACGGCCTGTTCTTCTCCGAGGAGCGCTACGACCTGTCGGCGGTGGGCCGGATGAAGTTCAACCGCCGCGTCGGCCGCAGCGAGCTGAAGGGCCCGGGCACGCTGACCAACGACGACATCATCGCGGTCATCAAGATCCTGGTCGAGCTGCGCAACGGGCGCGGCGAGATCGACGACATCGACCACCTGGGCAACCGGCGCGTCCGCTCGGTCGGCGAGCTCGCCGAGAACCAGTTCCGCTCCGGCCTCGTCCGCGTCGAGCGCGCCGTCAAGGAGCGCCTCGGGCAGGCGGAGAGCGAGAACCTGCTCCCGCACGACCTCATCAACGCCAAGCCGATCTCCGCCGCGATCAAGGAGTTCTTCGGCAGCTCTCAGCTGTCGCAGTTCATGGACCAGACCAACCCGCTGTCCGAGATCACGCACAAGCGGCGCGTCTCGGCGCTGGGGCCGGGCGGCCTGACGCGCGAGCGCGCGGGCTTCGAGGTCCGCGACGTGCACCCGACCCACTACGGCCGCGTCTGCCCGATCGAGACGCCCGAAGGCCCGAACATCGGCCTCATCAACTCGCTCGCGCTCTACGCCCGCACCAACGAGTACGGCTTCCTCGAGACGCCGTACCGCAAGGTCGTCGACGGCCGGGTCACCGACGAGATCGACTACCTGTCGGCGATCGAGGAGGGGCAGTTCGTGATCGCCCAGGCGAACGCGCAGCTCGACGCCAAGGGCCGGCTCGAGGATGAGCTCGTGTCCTGCCGCGCCAAGAACGAGTTCATGCTCGCGACCGCCGACAAGGTCGAGTACATGGACGTGGCACCCGCGCAGATCGTGTCGGTCGCAGCGTCGCTGATCCCGTTCCTCGAGCACGACGACGCGAACCGTGCGCTGATGGGCTCCAACATGCAGCGGCAGGCGGTGCCGTGCCTGCGCGCCGAGAAGCCGCTGGTCGGCACCGGCGTCGAGCGCACCGCGGCGGTCGACTCCGGCACCGCCGTGCAGGCGCGCCGGGGCGGCAAGGTCGACTACGTCGATGCCAACCGGATCGTCGTCCGGGCGCACGACACCGAGACGGCCGCCGGCGACGTCGGCGTCGACATCTACAACCTGACCAAGTACACGCGGTCGAACCAGAACACGAACATCAACCAGCGCCCGCTGGTCCGCGTCGGCGACGTGATCGCCCGCGGCGACGTGATCGGCGACGGCGCGTCGACCGACATGGGCGAGCTCGCCCTCGGGCAGAACATGCTGGTCGCGTTCATGCCCTGGAACGGCTACAACTACGAGGACTCGATCCTCATCTCCGAACGGGTCGTCGCCGACGATCGCTACACCTCGATCCACATCGAGGAGCTGACCGTCGTCGCGCGCGACACCAAGCTCGGCCCCGAGGAGATCACCCGCGACATCTCGAGCCTCGGCGAGGCGCAGCTCGGCCGCCTCGACGATTCCGGCATCGTCTACATCGGCGCCGAGGTCGAGGCCGCCGACGTGCTGGTGGGCAAGGTAACGCCGAAGGGCGAGACCCAGCTCACGCCCGAGGAGAAGCTGCTGCGCGCGATCTTCGGCGAGAAGGCCTCCGACGTGAAGGACACGTCGCTGCGCGTCCCCTCCGGCATCTCGGGGACCGTGATCGACGTCCAGGTGTTCACCCGCGAGGGCATCGAGCGCGACAAGCGCGCGGCGCAGATCATCGACGACGAGCTCAAGGGCTACCGCAAGGACCTGAACGACCAGCTGCGCATCGTCGAGAACGACACCTTCGCGCGGATCGAGAAGATGCTGCTCGGCAAGGTCGTCAACGGCGGGCCGAAGCGCATCGCGAAGGGCGCGAAGATCGAGGCCGACTACCTCGAGGGCGTCGCGCGCCACGACTGGTTCGACATCCGCCTCGCCGACGAGGAGGCCGCGCGCCAGCTCGAGGCGATGAAGGAGTCGCTGGCGGCGATGCGCCTGAAGTTCGACGCGATGTACGAGCTCAAGAAGAAGAAGCTCACGCAGGGCGACGAGCTGCCGCCGGGCGTGCAGAAGATGGTGAAGGTCTACGTGGCGGTCAAGCGCCGGCTGCAGCCGGGGGACAAGATGGCCGGACGCCACGGCAACAAGGGCGTGGTCTCCAAGATCGTGCCGGTCGAGGACATGCCCTACATGGCCGACGGCCAGCCGGTTGACATCGTGCTGAACCCGCTCGGCGTGCCGTCGCGGATGAACGTCGGCCAGATTCTCGAGGTCCACCTCGGCTGGGCGGCGAAGGGCCTGGGCCAGCGGATCGACGCGATGCTGAAGGCCGAGGCGAAGGTCGCGGAAGTGCGCAAGCTGCTCGAGCAGATCTACAACGGGGCGGGACGCCACGAGGCGATCGACTCGCTCAGCGACACCGAGATCGGCACGCTGGCGCAGAACCTCGTCGGCGGCGTGCCGTTCGCCACCCCGGTGTTCGACGGCGCGACCGAGGTCGAGATCAAGGCGATGCTCGAGCTCGCCGGGCTGCCGAAGTCGGGGCAGGTCGTGCTGCACGACGGTCGCACCGGCGAGGCCTTCGACCGCCAGGTCACCGTCGGCTACATGCACGTGCTGAAGCTCCACCACCTCGTCGACGACAAGATGCACGCACGCTCGACCGGGCCGTACAGCCTCGTCACCCAGCAGCCGCTGGGCGGCAAGGCGCAGTTCGGCGGCCAGCGCTTCGGCGAGATGGAAGTCTGGGCGCTCGAGGCCTACGGCGCCGCCTACACGCTGCAGGAGATGCTCACCGTCAAGTCCGACGACGTCAACGGCCGGACCAAGGTGTACGAGAACATCGTCAAGGGCGAGCACAAGATCGAGGCGGGCATGCCCGAGTCGTTCAACGTGCTGGTGAAGGAAATCCGCTCGCTGGCGATCGACATCGATCTCGAGCGCTTCTGACCTATCCGCGAACAGCCAACAGCCCCGAGCTGCCAGCCCCTAAGCTGCCAGCGGAAAGCCATCAAGGAGTAGCGAATGAAAGCACTGCTCGATCTTTTCAAGCAGGTCACGCAGGAAGAGGAGTTCGACGCGATCAAGACCGGCCTCGCCTCGCCGGAGAAGATCCGCTCCTGGTCGTACGGCGAGGTCAAGAAGCCGGAGACGATCAACTACCGGACCTTCAAGCCCGAGCGCGACGGCCTGTTCTGCGCCAAGATCTTCGGGCCGGTCAAGGACTACGAGTGCCTCTGCGGCAAGTACAAGCGCCTGAAGCACCGCGGCGTCATCTGCGAGAAGTGCGGCGTCGAGGTGACGCTCGCCAAGGTCCGCCGCGAGCGCATGGGCCACATCGAGCTCGCGTCGCCGGTCGCGCACATCTGGTTCCTGAAGAGCCTGCCGTCGCGGATGGGCATGGTGCTCGACATGACGCTGCGGGACATCGAGCGCGTCCTCTACTTCGAGGCGTTCGTCGTCACCGACCCGGGACTCACGCCGCTCAACCGCGCGCAGCTCCTCACCGAGGACGACTACCTCGCCAAGATCGAGCAGCACGGCGACGACTTCTCGGCGTCGATGGGCGCCGAGGGCATCCGCGAGCTCCTGAAGGCGCTCGACGTCCCGCACGAGATCGAGCGGCTCCGCAAGGAGCTCGAGACGACCGGCTCGGACACCAAGATCAAGAAGATCGCCAAGCGCCTCAAGGTGCTCGAGGCGTTCCACAAGTCGGGGATCAAGCCCGAGTGGATGATCCTCGAGGTGCTGCCGGTGCTGCCGCCCGAGCTGCGCCCGCTGGTCCCGCTCGACGGCGGCCGCTTCGCGACCTCGGACCTCAATGACCTCTACCGCCGCGTCATCAACCGGAACAATCGGCTGAAGCGCCTGCTCGAGCTCAAGGCGCCCGACATCATCGTCCGCAACGAGAAGCGGATGCTGCAGGAGGCCGTCGATTCGCTGCTCGACAACGGCCGCCGCGGCAAGGCGATGACCGGCGCCAACAAGCGCCCGCTGAAGTCGCTCGCCGACATGATCAAGGGCAAGGGCGGCCGCTTCCGGCAGAACCTGCTCGGCAAGCGCGTCGACTACTCGGGGCGCTCGGTGATCGTCGTCGGCCCGCAGTTGAAGCTCCACCAGTGCGGCCTGCCCAAGCTGATGGCGCTCGAGCTCTTCAAGCCCTACATCTTCAACAAGCTGGAGACGATGGGCCTCGCCACCACGATCAAGGCGGCGAAGAAGATGGTCGAGAACCAGGAGCCCGTGGTCTGGGACATCCTGGAGGAGGTCATCCGCGAGCACCCGGTGATGCTGAACCGCGCGCCGACGCTGCACCGGCTGGGCATCCAGGCCTTCGAGCCGGTGCTGATCGAGGGCAAGGCGATCCAGCTGCACCCGCTCGTCTGCACGGCGTTCAACGCCGACTTCGACGGTGACCAGATGGCCGTGCACGTGCCGCTGTCGCTCGAGGCGCAGATGGAGGCGCGCACGCTGATGCTCGCCTCGAACAATGTGCTGCTTCCCTCCAACGGCGAGCCCTGCATCGTGCCGTCGCAGGACATCGTGCTCGGTCTCTACTACGCGACCCGCGACAAGATCAACGCCATGGGCGAGGGGATGGCCTTCGCCGATCTCGCCGAGGTCTCGCGGGCCTACGAGTCGCGGCAGGTCGAGCTGCACGCCAGGGTGCGCGTGCGCATCCGCGAGCTCGAGCCGGTCGCCGACGGCGAGCCGGTCGAGAAGCTGGTGCGCCACGAGACCACGGTCGGCCGGGCGCTCCTGTCCGAGATCCTGCCCGCCGGCCTGCCGTTCTCGAC
>DATIUK010000279.1:0-4551 GCA_035466885.1 Casimicrobiaceae bacterium | reverse complement strand
GCCCCGCTGCCGCCGAAAGTGCCGGAATTGAGCCATCCTTGCCGCCGGCCGATCCCTTCCTTGCCGAAGCGACCCGCGAGTACGAGGGCGGGCACGTCGAACGACCGCTGTGGGCGCATGCCGCGGCACTGGGCGACGGCGACGCCGCAGCGACCCTCGCGGCCTACCTGCGCGCCCGGGCGACTGCGTTGCGCCTTGCCGGCCGCGAGCACCGCGTGCCGCCTTCCGGCGGACGGTCCCGCCCGGCGCGGCCGCCGCACGTCGATGCCGATGTGCCGGAAGCGTCGGCCCCGGAGCAGCGAGCCAGCCCTCGTCCGTCGGCACCGCCGCCGGCGTGGCGCCGCTGGTGGCCCGCACCGGTCGCTCTCGTCGTCGCGGGCGTCGCCGCGTGGGCGCTCTTTGCTCCGGGTGCGGATGTCGTGGTCCCGCCGCCCGTTGCCGGCGCCGTCGGCACCGCGGCAGCCGTGGCGTCACCGCCGGGCGGCGCCGGTCTGCAGGCGCCAGTGGCCGCTGCCGTGTCGCCGGCGGCGGCGCTCGCCGCCCAGCGCGCCGAACGCGAGGCCAAGGTCCAGGAACTGATGGGCGCGGGCAACTGGAACGTGCTGGTGCTCCACGCGGCGGAGTGGACCCGCAAGGACCCGACCTACGCGGACGCCTGGAAATACCTCGCCGTCGGCTATGCGAACATGCGCCAGCACGACGACGCCTTCCTCGCCGGCGAGAAGGCGGCGCAACTCGCGCCCGCGGACCGCGAACTCTGGCGGAACCTGGGCCGGCTGGGCATCGCCGCGGGCCGACCGGAAGGCGCACTGCACGCCTACGAACAGGCGCTCGCGATCGATGGGCAGGATGCCGCGAGCCTCGTGCAGGCGGGCCGGCTCCAGGCCGAACTCGGCCTGATGCCGCAGGCCAAGGCCACGTTCGATCGCGCGCTGGCGGCGAGCCCCGGCGACCCCGATGCGCTCTGCGGCCAGGCGCAAGTCGCGCAACGGCAGGGGCGCGGCAAGGATGCCGAAGCGATCGTGCGGGACCTGCGCCGCGGCGCGAAGGAGTGCAGCCTCGCCGAAGCGGTGCCCGCGACCGTCGCACACGCCGCACCGGCGAGCGGTTCGAAGCCGGTGCCGCAGCGCGGGCGCTGAACGAACCGCGCCGCGTCCGTCCCCGCGCGCGGCGGCGGGCCGACCGAGCACGGGGATTCGAGGTCGCCGGTCAGAGCAGTGCCGTCGCCAGCAATCCCGCGATGCCGAGCCCGAGGGCGGCCAGCGAGTCGCCGGCGATCAACCCACCGCCGACCAGCGACGCGGTGCTCATGTCGGACGGCAGCGCGTCCTGGCGGCCAGTTGTCCTGCGCTGGTGCAGTGTGTTGAGCGCGCTGGACACGATGCCGCCGGCGCCGAGCCACAGCGACGTGTGCAGGTTGACGAAGCCGCCGAAGGACGACGCGTAGGGCGAGGGCAGCACGACGGCGTCGAGCAGGAAGTCGGTGGCAAAGCCGGCCCGGCTGCCGGTGACGAAACGGCGGTAGCGGGCATTGGCCTTGATCAGCTTGCGCGCGACCTCGATCGCGAAGCCGAGCGCGACGCCCAGCCAGATCGCGGTGCGCTGGTAGGGCTTGTCGTCGGTGAGGCTGCGCAGCACGCCGACGAACTTGTAGGTCATGGCGGCACTCCACTCCGCCGGCTGTTCGCCGGCCTTCATCACCGTCTGGTCGAGCCGCAGCACCGGGTACGCGGTCATGAACAGCTCGACGAAGGCGACCGCGAGCACGGCGCCCATCACGATGCCGACGACCTGGTAGCGGAACTGCAGTACGCGGTTGGTGCCGAGCCGCCAGCCGGTCGAGCGGTCCTGCTGCATGTCGCAGGCGACGCTGGTCGACACCAGCAGCACCGTGCCGGCCATCAGGCCGACGATCGGGTCCTCGAGGCCGAGCGCCGCCATCAGCACGACGGTGACGACGAACGCCGACGAGATGGGGTTGGAGTCGCTGACGCCCAGCGAGATGCCGTTGACCAGCGCGAACAGGAAGACCAGTACCACGGCGAACACCAGGAAGCCCACCGGCTGGCCCAGCACCAGGTGCCCGGTCGCGACGATGCCCGCACCCCAGGCCAGCACCCACAGCACGAGGCGCGCGGTGTTGACGCGCTTCCAGTCGTCGACCTCCGGCCGCGGGCCGGGCCGGCGGCGGAAGCGCAGCAGCGTCTCGCGCAGGACCAGCGCGATGTCGACGATCGCCGCACCCATGATGAGCCCCAGCGCGATCAGGAACGTGATCTTGCGAAAGGGCTCGCCCTCCTCGAGCCAGCCGATCGACACGAAGGTCGGCACCAGCGCCCAGCCGATCACGCCGCCGACGATCGCCGGGACGCCGATGCGCGCGCCGACCAGCATGCCGGCGCCGAACGTCGACGTGGACAGCTCGATCGCGCCGAGCAGCGCGATCTTGGCGGCGCCGATGCCGCCGGCGATGCCCGCCAGTATCCCGCCGCCCAGCTTGTTCACCGAGCGGCGCAGCAGCACCGGGTCGGTGAGGGCACGCAGGATGTTGGCGACGGCGAGGCCGGACGGAAAGGTGAGCTGCAGGCGATCGACGAGCAGCGGCGTGAAGAGCATCCCGACGCCGGCGCCGTACATCCCGATGCAGAGCATGTAGAGGATCATCTGCCACACCGGCGGCTGCTGCATGCCCATCCACACCATCGCCTGGATCAGCACGCCCATCGCGCTCATGCCGGCGACCGAGGCCGCCGCGGTCTGCATGTAGTTGTCGCCGTGCTTGCCGTCGGCGCCATAGCCGTAGGTGACCGTCGAGCCCAGGATGCCGGCCAGCACCTGCCCGCCGACGAAGAAGCCGAGCGAGAAGTTCATGTACGAAGCCGTCACGCCGCCCAGCGGGCCCAGCACCAGGATGCCGAGGCCGACGAGGAGGGCGTGGTACTTCCAGGTGCCCGGTTGCGGCAGCCACGACCAGCGGCGCAGCGACGGGTTGGCGGTGGGGTTCGACTTCATCGGGTACCGATCGTCCGGTTGACAAGCCAGAGGGCGCCCAGCAGCAGCGGCTGGTGCGCCATGTAGATCGCGAGGCTGTGCCGGCCCATCCAGCCGAGCAGGCGTGGCGGGCGGAGGCGGGCCAGCGCGGCGGCGTTGCGCGGCGTGAGCGAGCGGGTGGCGAGAGCGACTCCCAGCAGCGTGACGCCGGCCCAGGGCAGCAGCGGGACGTAGTCCTCGGTAAGCGGCTTCACCGTGCGCAGGCCGATGAACGACAGCACCGGCGCGTCGAACAGCGGTGCGGCGACGAAGTTGCCGGCGGCGACCATCGCGGCGCCGAGCGCGAGTGCCGGCCACGGCCGGCGGACCAGCGGCCGCGCAATGAGCGTTGCCACGACGATGCAATGCAGCACGCCGAAATAGATGAACGACTGCGGAAAGACGACATAGCTCGCGGCCGACACCAGCGCGGCACAGGCGGCAACCGCGCCGAGGCGGCGCCGGAAGTGCGCCGGTTCCTGGCCCGCGCGGTCGGCGAGCACCAGCGAGACGCCGACCAGCGCCATGAACGTCGAGAGAATCAGCGCCCGCAGGCCCAGCCAGAAGAGGTCATGCTCGAAGTCGGCGGCGAGCCATCCGAAGTGTCGCAGGTCGAAGCAGAAGTGGTAGCCGATCATCAGGCACAGCGCGAGGCCGCGCAGCGCATCGACGGCGTCGACTCGCAGCGGCTGCGGCGGGGTTGTCGCGCCCACGCGCGGTCCCCGATCCGAGGCGGAGGGCCGGCGGTTGCGGCTCATTGCCCGCGCGCCGGCCAGCGCAGGCGCCAACCGTCGCCCTCGGCGTGGCCCGCGGCGCGCAGCAGGTTGGTCAGCGCCGGGTCGAGGGGGGCGCGCGGCGTGACCAGCACGTCGAGCGTGGGCGTACCGCTGGCATCGATGCCAGCGGCGCCGCCGAGGGCGACCGCGCCGCCGCGATTGGACAGGGGGCCCTCCAGCCGGTCGCCGGTTCCCTGCAGCGCAACGGAGACGCTGCCGAGGTCGAGCGCCGGTGACCCCGGCGCGAAGCGGAGGCGGGCGCCGGTCCAGGTCAGTTCCGCGGCGCCGTGGTACCCGTTGCCGCGGCGCTCGAGCATGGCGATGCGAACGCCGAGCGTGCCGTCCAGTGCCAACGTTGCCCTCGCCGCGGGATCGCGGAGCAGCGCCGCCGCCGGCAGGGCGAAATCGGCATCCGCGAGCACGAATCCGTCGCGCCGCGCGGCGAGGCGTACGCGCGGCGTCGCCCGCGGGCCGTCCGGGGCGGTGACGCGCACGGCGAGTTCACCGCCGACGACGGCTGCGGGCTCGACCCGCCACGCGACGGGCAGGCGCTGCCCCTGTACGGCCAGCGTGCCGCGACCGTTCCAGACGGTGCCTTCGGCATCGTGGAGCGTCAGCGCGCCGCCGGACAGCGTCCCCACCTGCGGCGCGAGCAGCGCAGCCGGTGCCAGCACCGCCAGCGCGATCGCCAGCAGCAGCGCGAAGCCGAGAAAGCGAAGCATGGTGGGAATCGCTCGATCGCGCT
>DATIUK010000278.1:0-3642 GCA_035466885.1 Casimicrobiaceae bacterium | reverse complement strand
CATCGCGTCGACGGTCGTCATCGCATCGTCGACGAGCAGCGCCAGCGCGATGATCAGCGCGCCCAACGAGATGCGGTGCAGCCCGGTGTGCGGGACGTCCATCACCGCGAAGACGATCGCGAGCGTCAGCGGGATGGCCAGCGCCACCACCGCGCCGGGGCGCACGCCGAGGCTAAGGAAGCTGCAGACCAGGATGATCACGATCGCCTGCCACAGCGACGTCATGAAGTCGCCGATCGCGACGTCGACCGAGACCGCCTGGTCGGCGACCAGCACGGGCTCGATCCCGATCGGGAGGTCGGCCCTGAGGTCGGCCATCAGGTTGCGCACGTTCTTCCCGAGCGCCAGGATGTCGCCGGCATCGCGCATCGCGATGGCGAGGCCGATCGCCGGCTTGCCGTTGACGCGGAACATCGGCTGCGGCGGGTCGACGAAACCTCGGCGCACCGTCGCGATGTCGCCCAGCCGGAAGATGCGCTCGCCCGAGACGAAGTTGACGTTCTCGATGTCGCGCTCGGTCTCGAACGCGCCGGTGACGCGGAGGAACACGCGCTCCTGCCCGGTCTGGATGACCCCGGCTGGGCGGATGAGGTTCTGCGCCTGCAGCGTCGCGATGATGGTCGGATAGTCGAGGCGCAGCCCCGCGAGTTTCTCGGTCGAGAACTCGATGAACACCTGCTCGTCCTGTGCCCCGAGCACCTCGATCTTGGAGACGTCCTTCACGTGCAGCAGGCGCGAGCGCGCGTCCTCGACGTGGTCGCGCAGCTCGCGGAAGGTGAAGCCGTCGGCGGTGAACGCGTAGATGATGCCGAACGTGTCGCCGAAGTCATCGTTGAAGAACGGCCCGACCACGCCCTGCGGCAGCGTGCCGCGCATGTCACCGACGTTCTTGCGGACCTGGTACCAGACGTCCGCGATCGACGCGGGCGGCGCCGACTGCTCGAGATCGACGAAAATCGTCGTCTGGCCGGCCGTCGTGTAGCTGCGGACCGTGCGCAGGTAGCGGGTCTCCTGCAACGTGCGCTCGAGGCGCTCGGTGACCTGCTTCAGCGTCTCCTCGACCGTCGCGCCAGGCCAGGCGGCCGCGACGACCATCGTCCGGATGGTGATCGCCGGATCCTCGCCGCGCCCGAGGCGCAGGAACGACAGCACACCGGCGACGACCGCCACGATCATCATGAAGACCACCAGCGAGGGCCGCTTCAGCCCCCACTCCGAGAGGTTGGGACCGATCACTGCCTTGCCTCGAGCAGGCGGACCTTCTGGCCGGCGCGCAGCGCCTGGACGCCGGCGGTCACGACGACATCGCCCGGGGCGAGGCCCGACGCGATCTCGACCCGCTGCGGGTCGGACGAGCGGATCTCGATTGCGCGCGCCGCGACGGTCCCGGTCTTCGGGTCGACCACCCACACGGAGGCCTGCCGGTCGGAGCGGGTGACCGCGGACGGCGGGATCTCGATCGCGGCCGCGGAGGCGAGGCTGAGGCGTGCCGTCACCGTGGTGCCGAGCCGCATCGCCGCCGGCGGATCGATCAGCCGGATCCTGAACCGGAAGGTGCCGGTGACCGGATCCGCGCGCGGTGAGACCTCCCGCACGACACCCTTCGCGGTGATCTTCGGATCCGCGGTCAAGGCAACGACGATTTCAGGATTCGCCGTCGCAACGTCCTTGATCCGCGCCGGCACGTCAAGGACCGCGTCGCGCGCGCCCTCGCGCGCGATCTGGACGATCATGCGCCCCGCGCCGACCACCTCGCCGGGCTCCGCGCCCTGCGCCGTCACCACCCCGGCCACGGTGGAAGTCAGCCGGGTGTAGCCCAGCCGGTTCTCGGCGAGCGTGACCTGCGACTGAGCCGACTCGACCTGTGCCTGGGCGGTCTTGAGGCCCGCTTCGGCCTGGTCGAACGAAGCCCGGGACACCGCGTTCTCGGCGACCAGGTCGCGCATGCGCGTGAAGTTGTTCTCCGCCTCGGCGAGCCGGGCCCGCGCTCCGGTCAACTGGGCGCGCGCGGACAGCAGGCTGCTCTCCTCGTTCTGCGGATCGAGCCGCGCGATGAGCTGGCCCGGCCGCACGGCGTCGCCGACGTTGAGCGAGCGCTCGAGCAGCCGCCCGTCGATCCGGAACGACTGGTTGATTTCGCTCTGCGCCTGGACCGCGCCGGTCAGCAGGTACGCGCCGCCCCCCGCGCCCTTGGCGACGGTCAGCGTGCGCACGGGGCGGACTTCCGGAGCAACCTGCTCCTCGGCCCGCTGGCAGGACGACAGCAGCGCGACGGCCGCGAGCGCGAGGACGGCGGCCTGTCCAGGCAGGCGGCGGCGATGCGCCCGATCGGGTTGCCCGGCGACAAGTTTCGGAAGCACGAGGCTCCTCCCAGTGGACAATCCCGGCATTCTCTTTGATCTTGCGTCGCGGGGCAATGGAACAGGGAACCGCACACCCGGTGCGGCGCGCCCGCTTGCAGGCACTGTCCGTTCGTAATAACCTGCTCCGCGAAGAATCGACAGGGGAGTCGCGATGCAACTGACACCGCGGGAATTCGACAAGCTGATCATCCACATGATGGCCGAGGTTGCGCTGAAGCGCAAAGCGAACGGCATCAAGCTCAACTACCCCGAAGCCGTCGCCATCATCTCCGCCGCCGCGCTCGAGGGCGCCCGCGCCGGCAAGGGCATCGAGGAAGTCACCCGCGAGGCGCGGACCGCGCTCACCAAGAGCGACGTGATGGACGGCGTCGCCGATCTCATCCCGATGGTGCAGGTCGAGGCGGTGTTCACCGACGGCAGCCGCCTGGTGACGGTTCACACGCCGATTCAGTAACGACAGCCCAAGGAGCATCCCATGGCCGGAGTCAAGGCAGGACCCGTGATCGCCGCCGACGTCGACCCGGCGACGGCGAAGGTTGCGGTCGGCGGCTACGTGTGTCATCCGTCGCCGATCAGCTTCCACGGCACGCTGAAGGTCACGACGCTCAAGGTGCGCAACACCGGGGACCGCCCCGTCCAGGTCGGCTCGCACTTCCATTTCTTCGAGGTCAACCGGGCGCTGGAGTTCGATCGGGCCGCGGCGTTCGGCCAGCACCTCCACATCCCCGCGTCCACGGCGCTGCGCTTCGAGCCCGGCGACGAGCGCGAGGTGAAGCTGGTGCCCTATGGCGGCAAGCGCGCGGTCTACGGCTTCAACAACCTGGTCGACGGTCCCACCGCGGGCAAGGCCGGCGACGCCGGCAAGGCGAGGGCCGTGGCGCTCGCGGCGAAGCGCGGCTTCCGGTCCACGACCTGACCGGGGCGCCGACGCCGTCCCGACCCCCGCACCGACTCCAACCCACTTCGGATCGCAACCATGGCCACCATTTCCCGTAACGAGTACGTCGGCCTTTTCGGCCCGACGACGGGCGACCGCATCCGCCTGGGCGACACGGGGCTCTTCGTCGAGATCGAGCGCGACCTGCGCGGCGGCTATGGCGACGAGGTCGTCTTCGGCGGAGGGAAGAGCCTGCGCGAGGGCATGGGGATGGACAACCGGCTGACGTATGCCGGCGGGCCGCCCGACCTCGTCATCACCAACGTGACGATCATCGACGCGGTGCAGGGCGTGGTGAAGGCCGACGTCGGCATCCGCGACGGGCGCATCTGCGCGATCGGC
>DATIUK010000277.1:0-3216 GCA_035466885.1 Casimicrobiaceae bacterium | reverse complement strand
GGCGGCCGGGGTATGATTTCCGCCTGCAGTGACGACGGCCGGAATCCTCTCTGGCCGTTGCCGTCGCGCCTGCAGGAGCTTGGCCACCCGGCCCCGATGACCGTCTGCCCCAACTGCGCGCAACCGATGCGCGCCCACGCGTTTCGCGCGCCGGTCTCCGCCGTGCCGGTCGAGGTCGACGCCTGCCCGTCATGCCAGCTCTTCTGGTTCGACCAGGCCGAGAGCCTGCTGCTGGATCGTTCCGCCGTGCGGGCGCTGTTCGACGTCGTCGCCGCCGCCGCGCGCGAGCAACGCCGTCCGCTGCGCTCGGCACACGCCTGCCCGCGCTGCCGCAAGTCGCTGCAGTTCACGCACGACGTCCAGCGCAACACGCGCTTCACCTACTGGCGCTGCGCGGCCGGGCACGGCCGGCTGACGAGCTTTCACGCCTTCCTGCGCGAGAAGAACTTCCTGCGCGAACCCTCGGCGGCGGAGCTTGCGCGGTTGCGCGAGCTCGTCCGCCAGGTGAGCTGCTCGCAGTGCGGTGCCCCGATCGATCTCGCACACGAGAACGCCTGCGGCCACTGCCGGGCGCCGATCGCGCTGATCGACCCGGAAGGGGTGGCCCGGACGCTGCGCGAACTCGCGTCGGCCGCGCCGTCCGCCGCGACACCGGCGTCCGATGCCGAGGCGCGCGGGGCGATGGCGCAGGCGATGCTCGATGCGCTGACTGCCGGCGAGCGCGAGGCGAGCCGCGATCGCAAGGTCGGGATCGACCTCGTCGCCGTGGGTGCCGGCGCGCTGGCGACGCTCGCCTCGCTCTGGCTGCGCTGAAGCGCCGCCGCGGCCCGCGTCAGGCGTCCGCGTCGAGCCCCTGCTGCACCATGTCGGCGGCGCGCAGCACCGCGCGCGCCTTGTTTTGGGTTTCGACCCACTCCGACTCGGGCACCGAGTCGTGAACGATACCCGCACCGGCCTGGACGTAGAGCATCCCGTCCCTGATCACCGCGGTGCGGATCGCGATGGCCGTGTCCATGTCGTCCTGGAACGAGAGATAGCCGACGGCGCCCGCATAGGCGCCGCGCTTCGTCGGCTCGAGTTCGTCGATGATCTCCATCGCCCGGACCTTCGGCGCGCCGCTGACGGTGCCCGCCGGGAACGCCGCGCGCAGCACGTCGATGCTGGTGAGGCCCGGGCGCAGGCGGCCCTCGACGTTGGAGACGATGTGCATCACGTGCGAGTAGCGCTCGACCACCATCCGGTCGGTGAGCACGACGCTGCCCGTCTGCGCGACGCGCCCGACGTCGTTGCGGCCGAGGTCGACCAGCATCACGTGCTCGGCGATCTCCTTCGGGTCGGCGAGGAGCTCCTGCGCGAGCTTCTCGTCGGCCTCGCGCGTGGCGCCGCGGGGCCGCGTGCCGGCGATCGGTCGCAGCGTCACCGTGTCCCCCTCCTTGCGGACCAGGATCTCGGGCGAGGCGCCCACGACGTGGAAGTCGCCGAAGTCGTAATAGAACATGTACGGCGACGGGTTGAGCGAGCGCAACGCACGGTAGAGCGACAACGGCGACGCGGCGAACGGCCGGCACAGGCGCTGCGACAGCACGACCTGCATGATGTCGCCGGCAGCGATGTACTCCTTGGCCCGGCGCACCGCTGCCTGGAAACCGTCGGCGCCGAATTCGCTCTCGGCCTGCGTCAGCGGCGTCGCGGTCTGGAACGGGATCGCGACCGGCGCGCGCAGCTTGCGCCGCAGCTCGGTCAGGCGCGCCGTGGCGAGCGCGTGCGCGTCGGGCACCGCCGGGTCGGCGAAGACGATGAGGTAGATCTTGCCGGCCAGATTGTCGACGACGGCGAGCTCCTCGGTCAGCAGCAGCAGCACGTCGGGCACGCCGGCGAGACCCGGCGCGGGCGGCGGCGACGAATGCGCGAGCTTGGCCTCGACGTAACGGACGGTGTCGTAGCCGAAGAGCCCGGCGAGGCCGCCGCAGAAACGCGGCAGGCCCGGCCGCGGCGCCACCCGGTAGCGGCGCATGAACTCGCCGATGAACGCCAGCGGGTCGCCCTCGTGGCGCTCGACGACCACGCCCCGGTCCTCGACCTCGATCGCCGTGCCGCGGGCGCGCAGGCAGACCTTCGCGGGCAGGCCGATGAACGAATAGCGCCCGAAGCGCTCTCCGCCGACGACCGACTCGAGCAGGAACGAGTGCTTGTCGCCGGCGAGCTTGACGTACAGCGACAACGGCGTGTCGAGGTCGGCGAACGACTCGAGGACCAGCGGTATGCGGTTGTAGCCCTGTTCGGCGAGGGCGCGGAATTCGGCTTCGTTCATGGCAAAGCGACCGGTTCGGTGACAAGAGCCGCCGGCGGCGGCGACGTTGACGGAGTCCGCCGGGAGCGAAGGCCCCGGGGGCGCGGGCGGTCAGCGCCGCCAGCGGCGGCGAAGCGGACGCGGACGACTGCGCGGCGATCGCGCAGTTCGGGCGACGGGCAGGAGCGGATTCACAGTCGTCGGAGGGGAAGCGGTCGCACACGCTCGGCGACGTCGACGAGCGACGGGACTATACCATCGGCGTCGATGCTCTGGACCGGCTCGCCCTCGTTGTAGCCGTAGGGCAGGATCAGCACCGGACAGCCGGCCGCGCGCGCCGCCTGCGCGTCGTTGGTCGAGTCGCCGACCATCAGCAGTTCCCCGGGCAGGACTCCGAGCCGCGCCGCGACGTGCAGCAGCGGGTCGGGCGCGGGCTTCTTCGCCGGCAGGTCGTCGCCGCCGACCAGCACCCGGAAATACCCGGTGAGGCCCGCGTGGTCGAGATGCGGGCGCACGAAGCGCGTCGCCTTGTTGGTGATCACCGCCAGCGGCAGGCCCATCGCGGCCAGCCGGTCGAGCCCTTCGCGCACGCCGGGATAGAGCCGCGTCTCGCGCCCCAGCAGCGACGCATAGTGCGTCTGGTAGCGCGCGAGCGCCGCGGCCACCTCGTCGTCGTCGACCACGGCGGGCGAGACGCCGAACGCGCTGGCGAGCGCGCGGCGAACGAGGTTCTGCATGCCTTTGCCGACGAGGTCGCGGATCTCCGCCTTGGGCAGCGGCGGATAGCCCATCTCGCCCAGCAGCGCGTTGACCGCGGCGGCGAGGTCGTGGATGGTATCGAGCAGCGTGCCGTCGAGGTCGAAGGCCACCGCGCCGACGTCGAACACCCGCGCCGTCGGCGGCGCCCCGGTCGCGGTCACTGGGGT
>DATIUK010000276.1:0-8271 GCA_035466885.1 Casimicrobiaceae bacterium | reverse complement strand
ATCGACCTGCGTGCGGACGCCGCGTCGATTGTCCAGCCGACGCGGGTGATCGCCGGCGACCGCGACACGCTGGCGCCGGCCGCCGCGGGGCGCTGGCTCGCCGCCGCGATGCCCGGCGCGACCTACGCCGAAATCGCCGGTGCCGGCCACGCGCCGTTCCTGTCACACCCGGAGGCGTTCCGCCGCGCGCTGGAGGGCTTCGTCGATGGCGGCTGAACGCACCGGTGCGGCCGCGGGCGGGATCGACCGCGGGGCGGTGCGCCGGCACTTCGGGCGCGCCGTCGCGACCTACGACGGCGCCGCGGTGCTGCAGCGCGAGGTCGGGGCGAGGCTCGCGGCGCGCCTCGACGTCGTCCGGCTCGACCCGCGGCGCATCCTGGATGCCGGCTGCGGCACCGGCGACGCGCTGGGCGAGCTCGCGGTGCGCTATCCGGGCGCCGCCCGCATCGGGCTCGACCTCGCGCTGCCGATGCTGGCCTGCGCGCGGGCGAAGACCGTCGAGCGGCGCACCCTGGCGAGCCGCCTCCTCACCCCCTTTGCCGCGCGGCCTCCCTCCGCCCCGCTGTTCGCCTGCGGCGACCTCGCGGCGCTGCCCTTCGCCGCGGGAGCCTTCGACCTTGTCTGGAGCAACCTCGCGCTGCAGTGGGTGCCCGAGCCGGAGCAGGCGTTCGCCGATTGCCTGCGCGTCCTCCAGACCGGCGGCCTGTTGGCGTTCTCGACCTTCGGCCCGGACACGCTGCGGGAACTGCGCGGCGTCTTCGCCGCCGTCGACGGCGAGCCGCACGTGAGCCGCTTCATCGACCTGCACGATCTCGGCGACATGCTGGTCGGCGCGGGCTTCGGCGACCCGGTGATGGAGATGGAGAGCTTCACGCTGACCTACCCGGGCGCCGAGGAGTTCCTGCGCGACCTCAAGGCCATCGGCGCGACCAACGCGGCGACCGGCCGCGCGCGCGGCCTGATGGGACGCCGGCGCTGGGAGCGTTTGCTCGCCGGCCTCGACGAACTGCGGCGCACGGCGCCCGACGCGCGGCTGCCGGCGACCTACGAGGTCATCTACGGCCACGCCTGGAAGGCGCCGGCGACGACAACGGCCGACTGCCGGGCGATCGTCAACTTCGTGCGGCCTCCGCGCGGACCGGCCGCCTGATGACGCCGCTGGCGCACCCGCGCGGCGGCCGGGGCGTCTTCGTCACCGGCACCGACACCGGCGTCGGCAAGACCCGGGTCGCGGTGGCGCTGCTGCGCGGGTTGGCGGCCGACGGCTGGCAGGTGGTCGGGATGAAGCCGGTGGCCGCGGGCATCGAAGCGGGCGCGGCGCGAAACGCCGATGTGGAAGCGCTTGTCGCCGCGTCGACCCACGTCGCCGCCGGCGCCGACGTCAACCCGTACGCATTCGCGCCGGCGATCGCCCCGCACCTCGCCGCCGCGCGTGCCGGGGCGGTCATCGACCTCGACCGCTGCGCCGCCGCCTACGCCCGGCTCGCCGCGGCGGCCGACCGCGTCGTCGTCGAAGGGGCCGGTGGCGCGCTGGTTCCGCTGGGTCCGCGCACCGACATGCTCGATCTCGCCGCGCGGCTCGAGCTGCCGCTGCTGCTGGTCGTCGGTGTGCGGCTGGGCTGCCTCAACCACGCGCTCCTGTCGGCGCAGGCGATCCGGGCCCGCGGCCTCGTCCTGGCGGGCTGGGTCGCCAATCGGGTCGATCCGGCGATGGCCGAGGCCGACGCCAACGTCGGGGCACTCGTCGAAAGGCTGCCCGCGCCGCTCGTGGCCGACCTGCCGTGGGACCCGTGGCAGGGCGCCGCCGACCCGATCCACGACGCCGGAGGGCTTTTCGCCTCCCCTGCATGAGCCGCGACGCATGTGCGGGTTGCGGCAAACGTGATCTTTTTTGACCATTGTTTGATCCATGTTAAGATCCGCGCGCTTTGCAGCATTCCGGCGTGGTGACAGCGGGCTGCGGGCGGACCGCAGCCGGATCCTCTGACCTGCGACCGGTCTGCCCGTCTTCCGGCCGGGTCGCGGTGCGTCTGCTCTCTCCGGCACGCACTCACCCGCTTCCCTCCCGCCGGCAGGACCGCGCGACCACGCCTTTCGTGGCTTGCCGGGGCAGGAAGTCAACATCGCAGGCCGTTCGAGGAAAGCATGGTGCGCAATCAAGCGAAAGAAGGGGCCGGCTCCCGGCTCCTGCGGTCGGCGGGAATCGCTGCGACGCTGGCGCCGGGCGCCGCACTCGCGGAGCGTCCGTGGAACCTGCAGACGCCGGTGACGACGATCGCGCAGCAGCAGTACGACCTGCACCTGTTCATCTTCTGGATCTGCGTCGTGATCTTCATCGCCGTGTTCGGCGTGATGTTCTACTCGATCCTCAAGCACCGGAAGTCGCTGGGCCACAAGCCGGCGCAGTTCCACGAGAACACGCTGGTCGAGATCGTGTGGACGGTGGTGCCGTTCCTGATCCTGCTGTTCATGGCGTTTCCCGCCACCAAGACGATCCTGGCGATGAAGGACACCTCGGCGCCGGACATGACGGTCAAGGTGACCGGCTACCAGTGGAAGTGGGGCTACGACTACATCCAGGACGGCTTCGGCTTCTACTCCAACCTCAAGACGCCGCTGGCGCAGATCGAGAACCGCGAGCCGAAGGGCGAGAACTACCTGCTCGAGGTCGACAACCCGCTGGTGGTGCCGGTGGACGCGAAGGTCCGCCTGCTGATCACCGCCGACGACGTCATCCACGCCTGGTGGGTGCCGGCGTTCGGCGTCAAGCAGGATGCGATTCCCGGGTTCGTCCGCGACACGTGGTTCAAGGCCGAGAAGCCGGGCATCTATCGCGGCCAGTGCGCCGAGCTCTGCGGCAAGGAGCACGGCTTCATGCCCATCGTCGTCGAGGTCAAGACCAAGGCCGACTACGCGACCTGGGTCGCCGCGCAGAAGGCGAAGGTCGCCGCGGCCGCCGACGACCCGGCGAAGGTCTGGGACACCAAGGATCTCCTCGCCCGCGGCGAGAAGGTCTACGCGGCCAACTGCGTCGCCTGCCACCAGGCGAGCGGCAAGGGCGTGACCGGCGCGTTCCCGGCGCTCGACGGCTCGAAGGTCGTCAACGGCGCCAAGGCCGACCAGATGGCGCTGGTGTTGAACGGCAAGGCGGGCACCGCGATGGCGTCGTTCAAGCAGCTCTCCGACACCGACCTCGCCGCGGTCCTCAGTTACACGCGCAACAGCTGGGGCAACAAGGCGGGCGAGGTGCAGCCGTCCGAGATCAGGCAGGCGCGCAAGTAGGCGTCGTCGCAGTTTCCCGCCGCTGGCTTCCGGAACGTAAGCCGCGGTTCTTCGAATCGGAAGGGGCGTGCAGCCGGCCCCGTCCGGGGACTGTCAGGAGCACCCGATGAGCAGCATTCCGCACGATCACGTCGCCGGTCACGATCACGCGCACGACCACCACCCCACAGGGATCATGCGGTGGCTGACGACGACCAACCACAAAGACATCGGGACGATGTACCTCATCTTCTCGTTCACGATGTTCATGGTCGGCGGCTGCATGGCGCTCACCATCCGCGCGGAGCTGTTCCAGCCGGGCCTGCAGGTCGTCCATCCCGAGTTCTTCAACTCGATGACGACGCTGCACGGGCTCATCATGGTCTTCGGCGCGATCATGCCCGCCGCGGTCGGGTTCGCGAACTGGATGATCCCGATGCTCATCGGCGCGCCCGACATGGCCTTCGCGCGGATGAACAACTGGAGCTTCTGGCTGCTGCCGCCGGCGGCGATCCTGCTCGTCACCTCGCTGTTCGTGCCCGGCGGCGCGGCCGCCGCGGGCTGGACGCTCTACCCGCCGCTGACCATCCAGGCCGGCATGGGCATGGACCTCACGATCTTCGCCGTCCACATCATGGGCGCGTCGTCGATCATGGGCTCGATCAACATCATCACCACCATCCTCAACCTGCGCGCGCCGGGGATGACGCTGATGAAGATGCCGATGTTCTGCTGGACCTGGCTCATCACCGCCTACCTCCTGATCGCCGTGATGCCGGTGCTCGCCGGCGCGGTGACCATGCTGCTCACCGACCGCCACTTCGGGACGTCGTTCTTCAACGCCGCCGGCGGCGGCGACCCGGTGCTGTTCCAGCACATCTTCTGGTTCTTCGGCCATCCCGAGGTGTACATCATCATCCTGCCGGCGTTCGGGATCATCTCCGAGATCATCCCGGTGTACTCGCGCAAGCCGCTGTTCGGCTACGCGTCGATGGTCTACGCCACCGCCGGCATCGCGATCCTGTCGTTCATCGTCTGGGCGCACCACATGTTCACTACCGGCCTGCCGCTCGCCGGCACGCTGTTCTTCATGTACGCGACGATGCTGATCGCGGTGCCCACCGGGGTGAAGATCTTCAACTGGCTGGCCACGATGTGGCGGGGCTCGATGACCTTCGAGACGCCGATGCTGTTCGCCGTCGGCTTCCTGTTCCTGTTCACGATGGGCGGCTTCACCGGCCTCGTGCTCGCGATCATGCCGATCGACGTCCAGGTCCAGGACACCTACTACGTCGTCGCGCACTTCCACTACGTGATGGTCGCGGGCAGCCTGTTCGCGTTCTTCTCGGGCGCGTACTACTGGCTGCCCAAGTGGACCGGCACGATGTACGACGAGAAGATCGGCCAGTGGCACTTCTGGACGTCGTTCGTCACCTTCAACGTGACGTTCTTCCCGATGCACTTCCTCGGCCTCGCCGGGATGCCGCGCCGGATCCCCGACTACGCGCAGCAGTTCGCCGACTGGAACATGATCGCCTCGATCGGCGCGTTCGGCTTCGGCTTCTCGCAGCTCATTTTCCTCTGGGCGGTGATCAAGTGCGCGACCGGCAAGGGCGCGAAGGCGCCGGCCAAGCCCTGGGAAGGCGCGACGACGCTGGAGTGGACGGTGCCCTCGCCGGCGCCGTACCACACCTTCGAGACCCCGCCGGTGGTGAAGTGACGGCAGCGCCGGCGCCACGTGCGCTCCCCGACCGACCCGCAGCGATGACCGCCGACACTCCCCGCGCCCCCGACGAGCGCGCCCGGCAGCGCGCCGCGAACCTGCGCACGGCGTGGGTGCTGGCGTCGATCGCGGCGGTCTTCTTCGTCGGCATCATCGCGTCCAAGTTCCTCGGCTCGCCGTCGACGTCGATCGGCGTGATGGGCGGCGCGGTGCTCCTGTTCCTGGTCGTGGCCATCGGGCGCAACCTGCGGCGATGAGGCACCTGGCGAGGGGCCCCGGCAGGCAGCCGGGGATCGACGGCAAGCCGAATCGGCGCGGGCGGCCGACCACCCGGACGCAGCGAGCTCCACGGACGCGTCGGAGGCCGCGGCGATGAGCGCGCACTCCGACGCCCACTCGGCGCGGCAGGACGCGCGCGACGATGCCGACGCGGGCAACCGTACGCTGTTCGTCAAGCTCGGCGTCGTCGTGCTGGTGATGTTCGCGTTCGGCTACGCGCTGGTGCCCTTTTACGAGAAGATCTGCGAGGTCACCGGCATGCGCGACGTCGCGCGCGCCGACGACGTGCAGAACACTCAGGTCGACTTCACCCGCAGCGTGCGCATCGAGCTCGACTCCAACGTCCGCAGGCTGCCGTGGGATTTCCGGCCGCTGGAGACCATCGTCGGCGTCCATCCGGGCGAGCTGCGCCAGGTGACCTACGAGATCGTGAACACGACCGGGCGCGACATGACCGGGCAGGCGATCCCGAGCTACGGGCCGCCCGAAGCGGGCAAGTACTTCAGGAAGCTCGAGTGCTTCTGCTTCACCAAGCAGACGCTGAAGGCGGGCGAGCGGCGGCTGATGCCGGTGGTCTTCGTCATCGACCCCTCGCTGCCCAAGGACATACCGGCGATCACGCTGTCGTACACGTTCTTCGAGGTCGAGGGCAACGCCAGGAATTAGCGGCCCGGCGCCGATTGCCGGGCGGCGAGCCGGGGGATCGGGGGCGGGCGGAGTCGAGACGCAGCATCCTTCGCGCCAGCAGGCAGCAAGCAGCAGCCGGCCAGGACGGCCGGGAACAACGATCGGGGAGTCAGCAATGAGCGCAGTCCAAACCGGCACCACCGAGCACTACTTCGTCCCCCAGCCCTCGCACTGGCCGATCGTCGGCTCGGTCGCGCTGCTGCTGATGGGCATGGGCGCCGCCTTCTGGATGAACAACATCGGCGCCGGGCCCTGGATGGTCGGGATCGGCTTCGTCGTGCTGCTGGTGATGCTCTTCGGCTGGTTCGGCACCGTGATCCGCGAGTCCGAGGGCCGGCTCTACGGCAAGCAGGTGGACGCGTCGTTCCGCTGGAGCATGGGCTGGTTCATCTTCTCCGAGGTGATGTTCTTCGCCGCGTTCTTCGGCGCGCTGTTCTACGTGCGCGTCCTCTCGGTGCCCGACCTCGGCAGCATCAACTCCAAGCTCGTGTGGCCGGAGTTCGCCGCCGGCTGGCCGTCGGTGGGGCCGTACATCAAGACGCAGTTCACGCCGATGGGCGCGATCGGCATCCCGCTGCTCAACACGATCATCCTGCTGACCTCCGGCTTCACGCTCACGCTCGCCCACCACGCGCTGAAGCAGAACCACCGCGGCGGACTCAAGTTCTGGCTCGCCTGCACGGTCGCGCTGGGCCTCACCTTCCTCGGCTTCCAGATCTACGAGTACATCCACGCCTACAACGACCTCAACCTCAAGCTCACGACCGGCGTCTACGGCTCGACGTTCTTCATGCTGACCGGCTTCCACGGCGCGCACGTGACCGTCGGCGCGATCATGCTGACGGTGATGCTGGGGCGCGCGATCAAGGGCCACTTCACCCCCGACCACCACTTCGCGTTCGAGGCCGCCGCGTGGTACTGGCACTTCGTCGACGTCGTCTGGCTGCTGCTGTTCGTGCTGGTCTACTGGCTGTGACGCAGGCACCGCTTCGCGGCTGAAGCCGCTCCGGGGCGGGCGCATGGCGCGGCACCTGCAGGCACCTGCAGGCGCGATGCCTTTCGCGATGCACCGATTCGCGGCTGAAGCGGCTCCCAGGAGGGAGGTGCGACGCCTTCAGCGCATGCCCGTCGGCGCGATCCAGCCCATCCGGTAGGACAGCACCAGGAAGCCCACCAGCACGGCGGACAGCGCCACGCGCAGCGCCAGCGCGCGCAGCATCCGCGTCCCCTGGCCGCGATCCCGATACAGGAAGAAGAGCGCCGAGAAGAGGCTGGCGATGACGGCGACGAGGCCGATGACGACGATGGCTTTCATGTGTTGCCGATCTTCTGCGCCGGAAACGACCGAGTTTAGAAGACTCGGCGTCGCCTGCCAATGAACGGCGACACGACCGGCGGCGAGCCGACGGCCGTCCGGCGCCTGCTGCGCTCGCCCTGGGTGCCGGCGGCGGCCGCGCTGGCGGCGATCGTGGTCTTCGTCGGCGCCGGCAACTGGCAGGGCCGCCGCATGCACGAGAAGGAACGGCTGCGCGCCCAGTACGACGCCGCCGCGCGCGCGGCCCCGGCCCCGCTGCCGGGGCTCGCCGGGGTCGCCGAGTGGGACGCGTGGCGCTATCGGCCGGTGCGCCTGGAAGGGACCTTCGATGCCGCGCGCGGGATCTTCATCGACAACAGGGTGCACGGCGGCCGCGCGGGCTATCACGTGGTGACGCCGTTCGCGCTGGCCGACGGCCGCTCCGTGCTGGTCAACCGCGGCTGGGTCGCGCAGGGGCCGACGCGCGCGGAGTTGCCGTCGGTGCCGTCCCCCGAGGGCCGCGTCGTCGTCGCCGGGCGGGTCAACATTCCCGCGGTCGGCTACCTCGAGCTCGCACGGCACGAACCCTTCGGTCGGCTGTGGCAGAACCTCGACCCGGCGCGGTTCGCCGCGGCAAGCGGGATCCCCGTGCTGCCGATCGTCGTCGAGGAGACCGCGCCCGACAGCGGTGCCGCGGGCCTCGTCCGCGCGTGGCCGGCGCCGGACTTCGGTGTCGACAAGCACCGCGGCTACCGGCTGCAGTGGTACGCGCTCGCCGCGCTGACCGCGGCGCTCCTCGTCTTCTTCCTGCTGCGCCGCCGGCGCGCGGCGCCCGGACGCCCATGACCGAACACGACAGGCCTGCCGCGGACGCGGTCGCGCCCGACGCCGCCGCCGGCGAACTCCGCCGTCGCCGCGCCCGGCGCACGATCGTGCTGCTCGCGGCGATCGCGATCGCCCCGGTGGCTGCCTCGTACGCGGTCTACTATTTCTTTCCCCGCGACGTCCAGGCGAACCACGGCACGCT
>DATIUK010000275.1:0-3762 GCA_035466885.1 Casimicrobiaceae bacterium | reverse complement strand
ACCTCGATGGACGGCGACCACAATGGCGCGTTCACCGAACAACTGCTGAAGGTCTGGAACAACGGCGCGTTCACCGGCAACCACGCCCGGTTTCACAAGCAGATCCTCGCGGGCATGCCGGCGGACCAGTCGCCGAACCTGTTCGTGCTCGGCGCGGCGGGCAGGTTCCTCGCCCAGACGCCGTTCACCGTCTGAGTCCGTGGCCGTCACCAGCGGCGCGAGCGCGGTTCGGGGCCTTCGTCGTCTCGACTTCTCGATCCGCGCCTGGCGCGACGGGAACGAGCTTGGGTCCCTGGCCCGTGCCGCGCCGGTCGGCTGGCACTAGACTTCCGCGCAACGCCCGACGCAGGCGCGCCTGAACGAGGAGACATCGATGGCCAGGACCATTCCGATCCAGATCACCGGACGTACCGGCGAACCCGTCCTGCCGCCGCTGTTCGCCGGCACCACTCGCGCTGCCCGCGGCGCCGACAACGAATTCCTGCCGGCGTCCTATCTGCGGCCCACGGGTACCTTCGACGTCGGCGCCGCCGCCCGCAGCGCCGAGGGTGCGGCGACCCACGAGCACGCGGCGGCCGCCGACGAGATCGTGGTGCTCGAGCTCGCCGACGGCAGCACGCTGATCACCAGCGCGGGGCGGCTGCACGACGCGATCCGGCGCGTCCATCCCGACTGGCTGGGTGACGACGGATCGATCGAGTTCGACCGGCTGCGCCTCGCCGACGCGGCGGCCGGACGCGGCGTGGGCGACGTCGTGGGCGGACTGGTCAGCAAGGTCTTCACCTTCGTTGCCGGCGAGACGAGCGACCCGATCATCGAGCTCGCGCGCAGCGAACTCGCAACTCAGGGCATCGCCGCGCTCGAACTCGGCGTCAGCCGGGTCGGCACCAGGGCGCTGATGCGGGCGATCGAGAGCAAGCTCGATCGCAAGCCCGGCCTTTATCGCTGGGTGGGCGCGACCGGCAAGGCCGACGACCTCGAGCCGCCCAGCCCCGCCGACTTCGACAAGGCCGTCGCGGACAGGCTGCCGATGCTGGTGTTCGTGCACGGCACGGGCTCGAGTTCGATGGGCAGTTTCGGCGACCTGCGCACCGGCGACCGCGAGCTGTGGGTGGCGCTCGAGCGGCACTTCACCGGCGGCATCCATGCCTTCGAACATCGGACGCTGTCGGAGGGCCCGATCGAGAACGCGCTCGAGCTCGCCCGCGCGCTGCCCGCCGGCGCGTGCGTCAGCCTGGTCTCGCACTCGCGCGGCGGCCTGGTCGCGGACCTCCTGTGCCTCACCGACTTCGAAGCGCAGATCGACGCCTTCGCGCGGCCCGCGAACCTGCCCGGCACCGGCGACTCCGACCCGGCGGGCCCGGCGGCCCGGAGCGTCGCGCAGCAGCTCGACGACGCCTATGCCGAGCAGCGCGCGCAACTGCGCGAGCTCTCAGAGGTGCTGCGCGACAAGAAGCTCGTCGTGCAGCGCTACGTGCGCACCGCGAGCCCGGCGAACGGCACCAAGCTCGCGAGCGGCAACTTCGACCTGTTCCTCTCCGGTCTGCTCACGCTGATCGGCCAGGTGCCGTTCTTCTTCGGCAGCCCCTTCTATGCCGCGTTCAAGCGGGTCGTGATCGAGATCGCGAAGAATCGCACCAACCCGCACCTGGTGCCCGGCATCGAGGCCATGCTGCCCGACTCGCCGATGGCGCGCCTGCTGGCCGACGCCCCGCCGCGTCCGGACATCGCGATGTCGGTGATTGCCGGCGACATCGAGGGCGGCAACCTGCTCGCCCGCCTCGGCGTGCTGCTCACCGACTTCCTGCTCTTCGACCGCGAGGACCACGACCTGGTCGTCAACACGACCGCGATGCTGGCCGGCATCGCGCCCAAGGCCCATGCGCGCGTGCTGTTCGACCGCGGCGCCGACGTCTCGCACTTCCGCTACTTCACCAACGTCGGCACGCGCTCGGCGCTGCGCGACTGGCTGGTGGCACTCGACCCGGCGACGGTCGACGCCTTCCATCCGCTTCCCGACCCGAAGGACTATGCCGCGGCGCTGGCTGCCGCGACGCGCGACGTGCCCGCGACCGATCGTCCGGTGGTCGTGGTGCTGCCGGGCGTGATGGGCTCGTACCTGCAGGCGAACGGCCGGGACCGCGTGTGGTTCGACCCGGTGGACATCGCCACGGGCGGCCTGGAGAAGATCGGCTGGGGGCGCCCCGGCATCGAGGCGGAAGGGTTGTTCGGCCGGTTCTACGGGGAACTGTGCAAGGCGTTGGCCGACAGCCACCGCGTCGAGCGCTTCCCCTACGACTGGCGGCAGCCGCTGGACGTCCTGGGCGAGCGGCTCGGCGCGTTCCTCGACCAGTTGCTCAAGGAGACCCGGCAGCCGATTCGCCTGCTCGCGCACAGCATGGGTGGGCTGGTGGTGCGCGCGTGCATACACCGGCGACGCCCGGTGATGGATGCGCTGATGGCGCGCGACGGTGCGCGGCTGGTGATGCTGGGCACGCCGCACCAGGGCGCGCATTCGATGGTCGAGAACCTGCTGGGCAAGGGCGACACGCTGCGGATGCTCGTGCGCCTGGACGTGAAGCACAGCCTGCAGCAGGTGCTCGACATCGTCGCGGGCTTCCGCGGCGCGCTGGCGCTGCTGCCCAAGCCCGGATTCAAGGACACGTTCCAGGGCGAGGTGGACGGCGGTGGCGTCCACGATTATCAGGAGGCGCAGACCTGGGCGGACTTCGCCGCCAAGGTGCAGGACTTCTGGTTCGGCAACGGCCAGGTCGGCCGGCCCCCGCAGGCGGTTCTCGACTCCGCAGCGTGGCTGTGGCAGCAGGATGGGCCGGACTGCCCGTCGCTGCCCTCCGCCTACGAGGGCAAGAGCGTCTACGTGTTCGGCGTGGCGAAGAACACGCCCTGCGGCGTGCGCGAGGAGAACGGCCGGCTGAAAATGGTCGGCACGACGCGCGGCGACGGTACGGTGAGCTGGGACTCCGGCCGCATAGGCGGCATCGGCCAGTTCTACTACATGCCCGCCCAGCACGGCGACCTGCCATCCACCAGCGCGTACTTCCCCGCCCTCCTGGACCTGCTCGCCACCGGCACCACCGGCGGCTTGCCGACTTCGCCTCCCGCCGCGCGGGCGATCGAGCAGCCGCGGCCGGTGAGCTACGACGCCGGGCCGCCCTGCGTCGACGACCCCGACCTGATCGCCCGCCTGCTGCTCGGCGGCTCGCCGCGCAACCGGGTTCCGCCGCGCCACAAGCGACGCCTGGACGTGCGCATCCGGGCCATGGACCTGCGGTTCGTCGCCCAGCCCATACTCGTCGGCCACTACGAGCACGACCCGATCGCCGGTCCGCAGCGCCTGATCGACCGGGAGCTGCTCGACGGCGACCTCACCGTCCGCCAGGGCCTGGGCCTCTACCCCGGTCCGCTGGGCACCGCGGCGGCGGTGCTGCGCGCGCCCAACGAGGTCGAACGCCGGCGCGGCAGCCTGCGCGGCGCGGTGGTCACGGGGCTCGGGCCCTATGACGGGGCGCTCAGCGTCGCCAACCTGACCGAGGCGGTGCGCGCCGGCGCGCTCGGCTACCTGCTGCAGGTCGTCGACGTGCTCGGCAAGGCCGCGCGCGAGGTCTCGCTCTCGACGCTGCTGCTGGGCTACAACTCCTCGGCCAATCTCACCGTGGCAGCCTCGGTCGAGGCGCTGGTGAGCGGCGTGATGGAAGCCAACGCCCGCTTCCACGAGACCACGCGCCTCGACATCCGCATCGC
>DATIUK010000274.1:0-5552 GCA_035466885.1 Casimicrobiaceae bacterium | reverse complement strand
GGCGCCGTCGCGTTCGTCGTCGCGCTCCATCGACGACTTCGAGCAGGGCCTGCCGCCGTGGCCGATGCGCATCCTGCTGGGCGCGTTCATCTTCGGCGTGATCGGGCTCTTTACCTTCATCGGGGTGATGACGCCCGGCGTCGGCTGGTTCCTCTACGTGTTCCTGATCCCGTTCTGGGCGATGTTCCCGATCGTCGTCGTCGGCGTCCGCGGCGCGCTGGTGCTGCTCGGAATCTACGTCATCGGCTATCCGGTGGCCAAGCTGCTGCTCTCCCGCACCGCGTGGTACGCGAAAGCGAAGCACGATCTCAAGACCACCGGCCACGCCAACGTCGGCGGCTTCACGATGACGACCGGATCGGGCGGCTCGTCGGGCAGCTGGTCGTCGGGCGGCGGCGGGTCGTCCGGAGGCGGCAGCTCGGGCGGCGGGGGCGGTGGCGGCAGCTCCGGCGGTGGCGGCAGCTCGGGGAGCTGGTAGCGCTAAGCGATTCGCGCGCTGACCGCGAAGCGGTGGTGCGCCCGGTTGTCCTCGAAGGCGGGCGCCTCGATCCGGATGTCGCGAAAGCCCGCATCGGCGACCAGCGCCTTCGCCTCGTCCTCGGTGTACCAGGTCAGCGCCAGCGTCTCGTCCTCGCGGGCGAGGATCATCGGCCCCGTGCGCTTTTCGTAGCGGCTCCGGACGTCGATCCGGCGGCCCTCGACGTCGACGCAGGTCTCCGAGCGATGGGCGATCTTGAGCCCGTCGTACAGCGGCACCGTGCGCGCCTCGACCACCGGCGCGCCGGGCGGATGCACCGCCTCGTCCGGGATGAAGAAGTCGAGCAGCAGGATCCCGGGGTCGACGAGGTGCGCGCGGATGCGCTCGAGCGCCGTGCACGCCGCGTGCGGATCGACGATGAGCTGCAGCGATCCCGCGGCGATGAACGCCGCGCGGTAGCGGAACGGCAGGTTGAGCGTCGTCGCATCCTGCAGGAACAGGGTGGTCTCGTAGCCGATGTCCTCGAGCCGCGCCTCGCAGTGCGCAAGCATCGCCGGCGAGCTGTCGCAGCCGTGCAGGTTCACGTCCATGTCGAGGAGCGGCAGCAGCAGCCGCCCCGAGCCGCACATGACCTCGAGCACCGCCTCGTCGCCCGGCGGCAGCCGTTCGAGGTACCAGTCGACCTCGGCCTCGGGCGCCAACGGCTTGTCGGCATCGTAGAACTGTGCGCACAACGGGCCGTAGGAGGGCATCGGCGGAGGGTCCTCAGCAGGTGGGTGCGGCCGGCGTCCCGCGGAGCCGCGCGAGGTGGCGTGCGTGATCCGGTGCGGCGGCGGCTCCGGATCGGCCCGGCGGGACGCTTCGGCCGCCTGGCCGGATGCGGCGGGTCAGGCCTGCTCCCAGGGCAGCCCTTCCTTGCGCCAGCCGGACACCGTGTTGCGGTGGTGGCGCTCGTCGAGCGGGCCTTCGAAGCCTTCGGTCACGTTGTAGACGTCGCCGAAGCCCGCGAGCTCCAGCGCTTCGCCCGCGGCGACCGAGCGCTGGCCGCTGCGGCAGATGATCACCACCGGCCGGTTCATGCTGGCGATCTTGCGCACCTGGCCAACGAAGTGCGGGTTGATCTCCCAGTCCGGGCCGTCGTTCCACGGAACGTGCAGCGAGCCGACCGGATGGCCGACGAACAGGTACTCCATCTCGCTGCGGCAGTCGATGAAGACGGCGTGCGGCGTGGCGGCGAGGAATTCGTGCGCCTGGCGGGGCGAGAGGTGCTTCATGCGGGCGAATCTAGCACGATCGGTGGCGGGCGTTAACAGGCGAAGGGGCGAACGTCCTGCTACGTCTGTTCCCAGGGCAGCCCGTCGTGGCGCCAGCCGGCGACTGCGCCGCGGTGGTGGTCGTGGTCGAGCGGACCCTCGAAGCCACCAAGCACGTTGTAGACCTCGGCGAAGCCGGCGGCTTCCAGCGCCTGGCCGGCGGCGATCGAGCGCTGGCCGCTGCGGCAGATCAGCACCACCGGGCGCGCGGCGCTGCACAACGCGGCCACCTCGCCGACGAAATGCGGATTGACGTCCCAGTCGGGCACGTCGTTCCAGGCGACGTGCTGCGCGCCCACGGGGTGGCCGACGAACCGGTGCTCGGCCCGGCTGCGGCAGTCGATCAGGACCGCGTCGGGGCGTGCGGCGAGGAGGGCGAAGGCTTCCCTCGGCGTGAGGTGGCGCAAGAGGTCGACCCCCCGGTCAGCGGCGGACCCGGGGGCCGGCCGGGCCGCGCGCTGCGCCGCGGCGCGCCATCGGTCAGTGCGCCTCGGCCGCCTTCGCTGCCTCGACCGTGCCGGCGTCGTCGCCCTTGCCGCCGTTGAAGTAGATGTTGAGCAGCACCGCCGCGATCGCGGTCAGCAGGATGCCCGATTCAAGCAGCGGGTGCAGGCTGTGCGCCATGTGCTGCGTCCAGCGCGGGGCCACCAGCGGGATCATCCCCGCGCCGATCGAGATCGCGACGATGTAGAGGTTGTTGCGGTTGGTCTTGAAGTCGACGTTGGCGAGGATGCGGATGCCGGTGGCCGTGACCATGCCGAACATCACCAGCCCCGCGCCGCCGAGCACGAAGGTCGGGATCGCCTCGACCAGCGCCGACATCTTGGGCAGCAGGCCCAGCACGATCATGATGATCCCGGCGGCGACGCAGACCCAGCGGCTCTTGACCCCGGTGACGCCGACCAGGCCGACGTTCTGCGAGAAGCTCGTGTACGGGAAGGTGTTGAAGATGCCGCCGATCAGCGTGCCGATGCCGTCGGTGCGCAGCCCCGCGGCGAGGTCGCTCGGACCGATCTTCTTGCCGGTGATGTCCGACAGCGCGAGGAACATGCCGGTCGACTCGATCATCACCACGATCATCACCAGCGTCATGGTCAGGATCATCACGAAGTCGAACGTCGGCACGCCGAACGCGAAGGGCGTGACCACGTCGAACCAGCTCGCCTTGGCCACCTTGTCGAAGTTCATCTTGCCCATCGCCACGGCGACCACGCAGCCGATGATGATCCCGAGCAGCACCGCGATGTTGGCGACGAAGCCGCGGCCGTAGCGCACCAGCAGCAGGATCGCGACCAGCACGAACGCGGCGACCGCCAGGTGGTCGAGCGCGCCGTAGTTGGCGTTGTTGACCATCGGGATCGGCCCTGGCAGCTTGACCGCCGCCGCTGCCGTACCCGCCGGTGCGGCTGCCGCGGCTGCCTTGGCGCCATCGACCATCGCCACCAGCTTCGGCACGTCGACGCTCTGCGCGAGATTGGGCGGCCCGCCCATCGCCCAGCCGATGCCCACGCGCATCAGGCTGATGCCGATGATGGCGATGATCGTGCCCGTCACCACCGGCGGGAAGAAGCGCAGCAGCCGGCTCATCAGCGGCGCGATCAGCACCGAGACGATGCCGGCGCCGATGATCGCGCCGAAGATCGCCCGGGCGCCGTCGGGCCCGCTCTGCGCATTGGCCATCGCCACCATCGGGCCGACCGCCGCGAAGGTGACGCCCATCATCACCGGCAGGCGGATGCCGATCCAGCGCCCGACGCCGAGCGACTGGATCAGCGTCACGAGGCCGCAGCAGAAGAGGTCGGCCGAGATCAGCAGCGCGACCTGCTCGGGCGAGAGCTTCAGCGCGCGGCCCACGATCAGCGGCACCGCAACCGCCCCGGCGTACATGACCAGCACGTGCTGCAGGCCGAGTGCCGCGAGCCGCGGCGCAGGCAGGATCTCGTCGACCGGGTGAACCGCCGCTGCAGTGCTCATGTTTGTCTTCTCCTGGGGTCGGGTGTGCGGTGGAGGTAGCGGAACGTCATCGGCCGGGCGCGCCGGCGTCGTACCAGCGCCTGACCAGCGCGCGTTCGTCGTCGGTCATCTGCGTCGCGTTGTTGAGCGGCATCAGCTTGAGGACCGCCGCCTGCTGGTAGACGCTCTGCGCGTGCTGCCGGAGGAGTTCGGGCGTGTGCAGGGCCACGTTCTTCTGCTGCAGCTGCGCGTTGTGGCACGGCACGCAGCGCTGCCCCACCACCGCCTCGACTGCAGCGAAGCTAGCGGGCGCCGCCGCAGCCGGGGTCGTCGGCGCGCTTGCTGGCGCGAGCCACGCGGCCAGCGCCAGCAGCACGGCGACGCCCGCGCCGGCATACTCCCACGGCACGCGCCGCCCCTCGACCAGCGCCTTGTGACGGACGACGAAGCTGTGCCGGATCAGTGCGCCGGCGAGCATCAGCAGCGTGAGCACCAGCCAGTTGTGGCGCGCCTGGACGAGCCAGCCGTAGTGGTTCGACAGCATCGCGATCAACACCGGCAGCGTGAAGTAGGTGTTGTGAACGCTGCGCTGCTTGGCGCGCTGGCCGTGGATCGCCGCGACCGGCTCGCCCGCGCGCATTTGCGCGATCACCTTGCGCTGCCCCGGGATGATCCAGAAAAAGACGTTGGCGCTCATCGCGGTCGCCAACATCGCGCCGACCAGCACGAACGCGGCGCGGCCGGCGAAGAGCTGGCAGGCGAGCCACGAGGCGCCGACGACGAAGCCCAGCACCAGCACGCCCACCAGCGCGTCGCCGCCCACCTTGCCCCTCGTCTCGCCCACGGAGCGGCAGATCCGGTCGTAGACGACCCAGAACACGGCCAGGAAGGCGAGCGCCGCGGCGATTGCGGCGGCCGGCGACCAGTCGTGGACGCCGCGGTCGATCAGGAAGGTCTTCGCGTTCACGAGGTAGAGCACCGTGAACAGCGCGAACCCGGTCAGGAACGTCGAGTAGCTCTCCCAGTAGAACCAGTGCAGGTGCGGGGGCAGCGACTTCGGCGCGACCATGTACTTCTGCGGGTTGTAGAAGCCGCCGCCGTGCACCGCCCAAAGCTCGCCGTCGACGCCCTTGGCGACGAGGTCGGGATCCTGCGGGCGGAGGAGGCTGTTGTCGAGGAAGACGAAGTAGAACGACGAGCCGATCCAGGCGATCGCGACGATGACGTGGGCCCAGCGCAGCAGCAGGTTGGCCCAGTCGAGAAGGTAGGTCTCCATCGTTCTTCCGAGAGCAGGGATACGGTGCTGGCGTGATCGACCAAGGCGCGCGGCGGCTCGCCGCTCACTGTATACAGCGATGTCCGCGAACGCAACGTCGCGAGCCGTTCGGGGGTGACGCGCGGCGATGGCGGCGCAGGGTCGCGCGCTGGCCGGTGCGCCGCCTGATCGTATACTTCTCTCCGGCGACACTTCCCCAACAACGCCGCCGCATCGACGCCCATGCCGAACCGCCGCTCCGAGCCGAAGTCCTCCGCCCCGTCGCCCGGGCGCTACCCGCGGGACCTCGCCGGGTACGGCCGCCATCCGCCGCACGCCGACTGGCCCGGCAATGCCCGCGTGGCGCTGCAGTTCGTACTGAATTACGAAGAAGGCGGCGAAAACTCGGTGCTCCACGGCGACGCGGGCAGCGAGCAGTTCCTGTCCGAGATGTTCAACCCGCCGGCGTTTGCCGCGCGGCACTTGAGCATGGAGGGCGTCTTCGAGTACGGCGCGCGGGTCGGCGTCTGGCGGCTGCTGCGCGAGTTCGAGC
>DATIUK010000273.1:0-5152 GCA_035466885.1 Casimicrobiaceae bacterium | reverse complement strand
GGTGACGTCGGGCGATGGGGTCGATGCGGGACATGGGAGAATCCAATTTTGGCGAAGGGCGCCGCCGGGCTCGGCGGCCCGGTGCGGCGGAGGCGGAATTGTAGCCGAGCCGGGTGCGGCTTTTGCGCACGGCGGCGGATTCCGCTATAAACGTCGGACGGGGACGACGGCGTGGCCGTCGGGCCGCGATGGCGGCCGGCTGGCGGCGATCCGGGCGCAGGCGCGGCTTTCGGCGGCGCACACGCGGCGCCGGGCAGGCACAGAGGGGCGATGTTCGGTTTCCTGACACAGTCGACCAAGGACCAGGCGGATCCGCTGCAGTCGCAGAAGTCGGCGACCGCGTGGTTGCGCCAGCTGCCGGCGCTGGACGTGATCGGGCGCCAGCAGCACGTCATGCGCGCGTTCGAGGGCATGCGCCAATCGCGCAAGGAGGCCGACCTCAACCGGGTCGCGGCGGTCGAGTACCTCGACGCCGCGCTGGGCGCCGACCGGCGGCAATTGCTCAAGCAGTACGTCGAGAACGCCGAGGGCGCGGCCCGTCTGTCCGAGCGCATCTGGCAGGCGACGCACGAGCTCGCGCAGGGGTTCGCGTTCGCCTACCAGTCGCTGCTCGAGCAGGCGCTGGCGCAGCCGCAGAACGGCCGCTGGAAGCCGGTGCTGCCGTTGCTGTTCACCCGTCTCGTCCACTACTACGGGACCGACGCGAAGCTGCGCGTGTTCCGCTTCGAGCGCTGGATCCCGGCCAAGTGGCGCGAGCTGCACGAGATCTACTCGCGGGCGGCCGAGGCGGGTGTCGACAGGTTGCCGTCGGTGCTGTCGAGCGCTGGGCAGGGGGCGACGCAATGGACCGTCGAGCAGGAGTACCTGTTCGTGCTGCTGGTCCACCAGCTCAACACCGGCAACCTCGCGCCGTCCGAGCTCGACTGGGCCAGCGCCCAGCTGCGGGCGTGGGCGCGGCGGCTCACGCTCGACAGCCTGCCGCGGGGGACCGAGGGATTCCTGGTCGATCTCGCCGGGCGCGCGGGGCTGGCGCGCCGCACCGGCAACGACGCCGGATCGCTGCTGCGCTACGTCGACACCACGCCGGTCGCCGAGCAGCTCGAACGCACGATCCAGACGCTGCGCCAGTCCGAGGCCGCCGACGGCGCGAGCCTCGCTTCGGTCAACCAGCAGCGCATGGCGATTCTGGAAAAGGTCCGCCCGGCGGTCGCACCGAACCTGCAGAACGAGCTGCGCCGCGATCCGCGGGTGCCGGTGTCGCTGCCGGCCCGGGTGCGCGTCGGCCTCGGCCGCATCTGCCGCGACCTCGCGTCGCGCGACGCCGCCAACGCCGTCGATCCGGGAGGCGGCGAGCAGATCGAGGTCTACGCGGTCGCCGACGGCCCGCGGGTGCGGCGACCCGCCAACGAACAGGACACGATCGCGGCGTCGATCTCGATGTTCGGCGACCCGCAGTGGCAGGTGAAGGACCGCAGCGTCGCCGGTCTGCGCATCGCCGCCTCGGGCGGCATCGGCCAGAGCCTGACGCTCGGCGCCCTGGTCGCCGTGCGCCAATCGGACGTTTCCGACTGGGTCCTGGGCGTCGTGCGGCGCCTCAACAAGCTGTCCAACGACGAGGTCGAGGCCGGCGTGTCGATCATCGCCGAGCGCGTGGTGGCGCTGGCGCTGGCCGCAAGGCGCGGTGCGCGCGAGGACACCGGCATCGTCGTCGACGGGTTCGACATCTCGACCATCGGCGCGCGGTTCGACGGCCTGTACCTGCCGCCGCCCTCGCGGCCCGACAAGCCGCTGGCCGTGAAGACGCTGATCGTGCCGACGTCCGAGTACTCGGAAGGGCGCAAGCTGATCCTCACCACCGGCCGCTCGGTCTACACGGTCGCGCTGCGGCACCTGGTCGAGCAGCGCGCCGAGTGGAGCTGGGCGGCGATCCAGATCGTCGACAAGAACGCGCGCTCGGGGTAGGCGGTCGCTCCATGCGAGGCCGTCGCGGCCGAGCGGCGAGCCGGCGCTAGTCCTGCGGCCGGAACTTGAGCGTCAGCGTCCGCTGGAAGAGCTCGGGCCGATCGGGCCGCGGCAGCGGCGACGACTTGACGATCGCACGCTGCACGGCGTCGTCGTAGGCGCGCACGCCACTCGACTTCTTCAGCACGGCGTCGATGATCTCGCCGGTCGGCAGCTGCACGACTTCGAAGATCGCCTCGGGATTGCCGGAGAGCTCGCCCGGCAGGTTGACGTTGCCCCTGACCTTGGCCTGGATGCGCCGGACGTAGTCGGCCCGCGCCTGCGCCAGCGCCGCATTCTCGGCGTCGGCGCGCCGACGCGCGTCCACCGCCGCCTGCTCGCGCGCGGCCTGCGCCTTGAGGGCGTCGGCCTCGCGCGCCTGGCGCTCGCGCGCCTCGGCCTGTCGCTGCTCGTCCTCGGCGCGCCGTCGGTCGGTTTCGCGTTTCGTCGCCTCCTTGCGCTCGGCTTCACGCTTCGCGGCGTCCTTGCGTTCCGCCTCGCGCTTGGCGGTTTCCTTTGCTTCGCGCTCGACTTGCTCGCGCTTCCTGCGTTCGGCCTCCTGCCGCGCCTTGAGGGCGAGGTCGGCGGCGTGCGGGTCGGGCTTCTCGGCCTTGGGCTCGGGCTTGGGCTCCGGTCGGGGCGGGGGCTTCAGCGCCGGCTTCGGGGGTTCGGGCGCGGGCTCGGGCCGGGCCTCCGGCGGGGGCGGCTGCGGCGTCGGGGGTGCCGCTACCGGGGGCGCCGGCGGCTGGACCACCGCTGCGGGCGCCACCGCGGGGTAGAGCTCCGCGGTGATCGGCGTCTCGATCCGGTTCTGCCAGCGCAGCGAGAACACCAGCACGCCCAGGAACGCCGCGTGCACGGCGATCGCCAGCCACAGCGCGGGCCACTTGCCGGGCAGGCGCGCGGGCTCGCGCGGGCGATCGGAGGTCATCGCGCAGTCACCCGCCCGGCGGCCGGGCGAGCAGTCCCACCTTCTTCGCCCCGCCGCGCTGCAGGACGTCGAGGATCGCGAGCACGTCCTCGTAGCGCGAAGCCTTGTCGGCGGCGATCACCACCGGCTGGTCGGGCAGCCGGGCCTGCTTCGCCCTGATCCGGGCGACCAGGTCGTCGCGCGAGACCTGCACCGCGGGGCCCCCGGCCTGCCGGTCCTGCAGCCACAGCGTGCGGTCGTTGCGCAGGCTGACCTCCAGCGGCTGCGCGGGCGGGACCAGCCGGGAGCCGACCGACGGCAGCTCGATCTCGCCCGGCGTGACCAACGGCGCGGTGACCATGAAAATCACCAGCAGGACCAGCATCACGTCGATGTAGGGCACGACGTTGATCTGGTTGATCGACTTGCGCGGGCGTCGCATCAGTTCACTAGTTCTGCCGCTGCAGGATGTTCGAGAACTCCTCGATGAAGGTCTCGTAGCGCACGGCGAGGCGGTCGACGTCGTGCGTGTAGCGGTTGTAGGCGACCACCGCTGGGATCGCGGCGAACAGGCCGATCGCGGTGGCGACCAGCGCCTCGGCGATGCCGGGCGCGACGCTGGCGAGCGTGGCCTGGCTCACGTTGGCGAGCCCGCGGAAGGCATTCATGATCCCCCAGACGGTGCCGAAGAGCCCGATGTACGGGGACACCGAGCCCACGGTCGCGAGCCCCGACAGGTGCGCCTCCAGGGCGTCGATCTCGCGCTGGTACGCCGCGCGCATTGCGCGCCGCGCGCTGTCCAGCGTGACCACCGCGACGCTGCCCTGCCGGCGGTGCTTCGAGTACTCGCGGAAGCCGGCGGTGAAGATGTGCTGGAGCCCGCTGCCGGTGCGCGACTGGCTGGCGCTCTGGTAGAGCTCGTTCAGGTCCCCGCCTTTCCAGAACTGGTCCTCGAACGCGGCGGTGTCGCGGCCGGCACGCGCGAGCTGGAAGCGCTTGAGGAAGATCTGCCACCACGACCACAGCGACAGGCCGACCAGGAGCAGCATCACCGCCTGGACGACGATCGACGCCTGCGTGATCAGGCTGAGGAACGATAGATCGGTATGGACGTTCAAACCGGGTTCTCCATGTGGGGAAGGAGCGCGGCCGGGATGCGCACCGGCTTCCAGCGCGCCTGGTCGAGGCACACCACCGTGACCAGCGCGGCGACCAGCAATTCGCCGCCGCGGTGGATCTCCTGCCGGGCGAGGAGCCGCGAGCGCCGGCCCTCGACCACCGCGAAGGTCACCTCCAGCCGGTCGCCGAGCCGCGCCGGCTTGAGGAAGTCGACCTCGACCCGGCGGACCGCGAACGCAATCCCGTGTCCGCGCTCGAGCGCGGCAACCTCGAAGCCGCGCGCCGACAGCCACTCGGACCGCGCGCGCTCGAGGAAACGGAGGTAGTTCGCGTAGTAGACGACGCCGGCCGCGTCGGTGTCCTCGTAGTAGACGCGCAGGGGCAGCCGGAAATCCGCGCCGGAAGCGTCGCCCATCATCCGGAGGGGAACAGCTCGCCGGCCGGGGCGCCCGGCGGCGTCAGGCCGAAGTGGCGCCACGACAGCGCGGTGGCCATGCGGCCGCGCGAGGTGCGCTGCAGGAAGCCCTGCTGGATCAGGAACGGCTCGAGCACGTCCTCGATGGTGTCGCGCTCCTCGCCGATCGCCGCGGCGAGGTTGTCGACCCCGACCGGGCCGCCGGCGAACTTGTCGAGGATCGCGTGCAGCAGCTTGCGGTCCATCACGTCGAGCCCCGAGGCGTCGACGTCGAGCATCGACAGCGCGCTGTCGGCGACGGCGCGGGTCACCTCCCCGTCGGCGCGCACCTCGGCATAGTCGCGGACTCGCCGCAGCAGCCGGTTGGCGATCCGCGGCGTTCCCCGCGAGCGGCGCGCGATCTCCAGCGCGCCCCCGGGATCGATCGCGATCTTGAGCAGCCCGGCCGAGCGGGTGACGATCCGGGTCAGCTCCTGCGGCGTGTAGAACTCGAGCCGTGCGACGATCCCGAAGCGATCGCGCAGCGGATTGGTCAGCATGCCGGCGCGCGTGGTCGCGCCGACCAGCGTGAACGGCGGCAGGTCGAGCTTCACGCTGCGCGCCGCCGGCCCCTCGCCGATCATGATGTCGATCTGGAAGTCCTCGAGCGCCGGATAGAGGATCTCCTCGACCACCGGCGACAGGCGGTGGATCTCGTCGATGAACAG
>DATIUK010000272.1:0-13239 GCA_035466885.1 Casimicrobiaceae bacterium | reverse complement strand
CCCCCATGTCCAAGAGCCTCATCCTCGCCGAGAAGCCGTCCGTCGCCGCCGACATCGCGCGGGTGCTCGGCGGCTTCACCCGCCAGGGCGACTACTTCGAGAGCGACCGCTTCGTGCTGTCGTCGGCGGTCGGGCACCTGCTCGAGATCGGCATGCCGGAGGACGAGGAGGTCAAGCGCGGCAAGTGGACCTTCGGCCACCTGCCGGCGATCCCGTCCAAGTTCGCGCTGAAGCCGATCGAGAAGAACGAGGCGCGGCTCAAGGTCCTTCTGAAGCTCATCAAGCGCAAGGACGTCGCCGACCTCATCAACGCCTGCGACGCCGGCCGCGAGGGGGAACTCATCTTCCGCTACATCGTCGACTTCGCGAAGACGGCCAAGCCGATCCGCCGCCTCTGGCTGCAGTCGATGACCCCGGCGTCGATCCGCGACGGCTTCGCCACGCTGCGCGGCGACGCGGAACTGCGGCCGCTCGCCGACGCCGCCCGTTGCCGCTCCGAATCGGACTGGCTGGTCGGCATCAACGGCACGCGGGCGATGACCGCGTTCAATTCCAAGTCCGGCGGCTTCCAGCTCACCACCGTCGGCCGGGTCCAGACGCCGACGCTCGCGATCCTGGTCGAGCGCGAGGAGAAGATCCGCGCCTTCCGCCCGCGCAACTACTGGGAGGTGCTGGCGACCTTCCGCGCGCAGGGCGGCGAGTACGCGGGACGCTGGTTCGACGAGGCGTTCCGGAAGAGCGACGACGAGCCTGAAGGCCGCGCCGAGCGGCTCTGGGACGAGGCGCGGGCGCAAAGCCTCGCCGCCCGCTGCACGGGGCGGCCGGGCAGCGTCAGCGAGGAGTCGAAGCCCTCGACCCAGATCGCGCCGCTGCTCTACGACCTCACCAGCCTGCAGCGGGAGGCGAACGGTCGCTTCGGCCTCTCCGCCCGCACCACGCTGTCGCTCGCGCAGTCGCTCTACGAAAAGCACAAGGCGCTCACCTACCCGCGGACCGACTCGCGCGCGCTGCCGGAGGACTACGTCGGCACCGTCCAGGCGACGATGGAGTCGCTGGCTGAGACCAACGCCTGGGGCGGCTTCGCGCGCCAGGTGCTGAAGCAGAAATGGGTACGCCCCAACAAGCGGATCTTCGACAACGCCAAGATCTCCGACCACTTCGCGATCATCCCGACGCTGGTGCGGCCGAAGAATCTGAACGAACTCGAGGCCAAGCTGTACGATTTCGTCGTCAGGCGCTTCCTGGCGGCGTTCTATCCCGCCGCCGAGTTCCTGCTCACCACGCGGATCACCCGGGTGGCCGACGAGCCGTTCAAGACCGAGGGCAAGGTGCTGGTCGCGCCCGGCTGGCTCGCCGTCTACGGCAAGGAGGCGCAGGGCGACGAGTCGACGCTGCCGCCCGTCGCCGCGGGCGAGAAGGTCGCCACCGAGAAGGTCGACGTCGTCGCCAGCACGACGCGCCCGCCCGCGCGGCTCAACGAGGCCACGCTGCTGTCGGCGATGGAAGGCGCCGGCAAGCTGATCGACGACGAGGACCTGCGCGAGGCGATGCGCGAGAAGGGGCTCGGCACGCCGGCGACGCGGGCGCAGATCATCGAGGGCCTGCTCGCCGAGAAGTACATCTACCGCGAGGGCAAGGAGCTCGTTCCCACCGCCAAGGCGTTTTCGCTGCTGACGCTGCTGCACGGCCTCGGCGTGCCCGAGCTCTTCTCGCCCGAGCTCACCGCCGAGTGGGAGTTCAAGCTCGCGCAGATGGAGCACGGCCAGCTCGCCCGCGACGCGTTCATGCGCGAGATCGTCGCCATGACCCAGCACATCGTCGGCCAGGCCAAGGGCTACGAGAGCGACACGATCCCCGGCGACTTCGCGACCCTCGGCGTGGCCTGTCCCAAGTGCGGCGGCGAAGTGCACGAGAACTACAAGAAGTTCCAGTGCCAGGCCTGCGACTTCGGCTTCTGGAAGATCATGGCCGGCCGCCAGTTCGAGACCGCCGAGGCCGAGGCGCTGCTGCGCGAGCGTGCCGTGGGCCCGCTGGACGGCTTTCGCAGCAAGCTCGGGCGCCCGTTCTCGGCGTCGATCAAGCTCAACGACGATCTGGCGGTGAAGTTCGACTTCGAGGACGGGCCCGACGATGATGCCGAGGCGCCCGATTTCAGCGCCCAGGAACCCCTGGGCGAGTGTCCCAAGTGCGGTGCCCGCGTGTTCGAGCACGGGCAGTCCTACGTCTGCGAAAAGGCGACCGGTCCGGCGAAGAGCTGCGACTTCCGCTCCGGTCGCCTGATCCTGCAGCGGCCGATCGAGCCGGCGCAGATGAAAAAGCTCCTCGCCACCGGCAAGACCGACCTCCTGCAGTTCGTGTCGGCACGCACCCGCCGCCCGTTTTCGGCGTTCCTCGTGCGCCAGCCCGACGGCAAGATCGGCTTCGAGTTCGAGGCCAAGGTGGGCGGCAAGGGTGCTCGCGGCGCCCGCGGCGGCGCCCCGTTGCGCGTGCTCGGCCCGCACCCCGACGACCAGGCGCCGGTCGAGCTCCACGCCGGCCGCTACGGCCCCTACGTCAAGCATGGCAGCGTCAACGCGACGCTGCCCGACCGCGACAAGGTCGATTCGCTGACGCTCGACGAAGCGCTGGCGATCCTGGCCGAGAAGATCGAGCGCGGCGGCGGCACCGCGCCGGCGAAGCGCGGGGCGAAGGCGAAGACCGCGAAGGCGACCGGGGCGGCGAAGCCGCGGGCCAAGCCCGCCACGACGGCCGCCGAGCCCGCGGCACCGAAGGCGGCGAAGCAGGCCGCGGGCAAGACGGCCGCGGGCGCCCCGAAAAAAGTCGCGGCGAAGCGCCCCGCCGCGCGGAAGGCGCCAGGCAAGACCACCGCCAGGAAGGCGACCGCGAAGGCGGCCCCGCGCAGCCCGACCGCGCGCAAGAAGTAGGCGCCGCCGGCGCTACACCACCCGCCGCAACAGGGCGGCCGCCTCCTCGTCGGCGGCGCCGCGGAAGAGGTCGAGCGCGGCGTCGACGGAAGCCGCCTTCAGCAGACGCTCCTGCACGGCGGCCGGCGACCACTGGCCGGCCGGGACGCTCGCCGCGAAGCGCTCGGCGGCTTCGGTGTCGTCGAAGAACTTGAGGAACATCCGCAGGAGCTGGTCGCGGTCGCACAGACTCAGTTCCATCCGGAAGTCGACGCGGCCCGAGCGGATCGCCGCGTCGTCGATCAGCTGCGGGTGGTTGGTGGTGAGGAAGACCACCGAGCCCTCGTGTGCGGCGACGCCGTCGAGCGCGTTGATGAAGCCCGAGTAGGACACCCTGACGCCCGCATCGGCCTTGCTGCGCTGCTGGAAGAACGCGTCGACGTCCTCGATCAGGATCACCGATCGCCGCGGCACCGTGGCGAGCAGATTGCCGATCTTCTCGTCGGTGACGTTCGGCGAGGCGAGCGAGAGCACGCAGACGTTCAACGCCATCTCGGAGGCGAGCGCGGTGACGAGTGAGGTCTTGCCGGTGCCCGGCGGACCGTACAGGAGGTAGCCGCGTCTCCAGGGGATGCCCAGCGTCTCGTAGCGTTCGTGCGAGGCGAAGAAGCGGTTGAGGTCGGCGAGGATCGCCTCCTTCTGGCCGGCCTTCAGCACCACCGAGTCGAGCTTGCGGTTGTTGCCGAGCCGCGCCCGCGTCCACTCGTTGTTGTAGGGGCTGGGCACGTAGATCGCGATGTGGTTCAACTCGCGCTCGATGCGCCGTTGCATCGCGGCGTTGACCAGCGCCTCGAGCGGCTGCTTGTCGCGGCCGAAGGTCGACAGCGCGATCTTCTCGATGATCGAGGTGGCGACCTGGATCTCCCGCTTCATCCACATCAGCCGGCCGTCGAGGAAGAAGATGTGGAAGCCCTCGCCGGGCGAGAACACCGTCGCCGGCCGCCCACCCTGCTGCAGTTCGTCGTTGAGGCTCTGGTAAGCGGTGCCCTGGCGCACCGAGCGGACGGTGAAATTGTTGAGCCGGCGCAGCGCGTCGCGGCTGTCCATGTACTCGACCAGCGCGGGGAAGAGCAGCTCGTCGCGGCTGTCGACGGTCAGCGTGGTGACGAAGAAGTGTTTGGCCCACGCGGCGACCCTGACCGGAACGTCGCGGAACCACATCGCGACGATGCCCAGCAGCGCGAGCAGCACGCCGCCGGAGACGATCTGGTTGGTCGCGAAGGCGGCCTGCAAGGATTCGATCACGCGCTGCTCCCGAAGTGCCGGCCGCGCCTGGCCGGGGATGCACTCAACGCGCGACCCCCGGCGCGCGCCGACAGCGGGGTCCCGCGGCGATCCCCGGAGGAGGGCGCCGATCGGCGGCAAGCCGGCCGGCACGATGCCGCCCCCTGCGCCGCCTCGCGACCGGGGGGCCTCGCTGGTTGGCGCCATGGTACCCGGACGGCCGGTCGCTGTCCGTCGCCGCGCGGCTTCTCGCCTCCCTTCGCCTCGCGCCCGCTATCCGCCCAGCGTGACCACCCGGCCGCCGCCGGGCACGTCGGCGGGATCGTGCGTCACCAGCAGCATCGGCAGCCCCCGCGCGGCCGCGTGCTCGAACACGAAGCGCCGGAAGTCGGCGCGCAACTGGACGTCGAGGCGGTTGAAGGGCTCGTCGAGCAGCAGCGCCCGCGGCTCCGACAGCAGCGTGCGCATCAGCGCCACGCGCGCGCGCTGGCCGCCCGACAGCGTCGCCGGGTCGCGGTCCTCAAACCCCGGCAGGTCCGCCTCGGCGAGTGCGCGCCCGACCCGGTCGCGGCGCAGCGCGCGCCCCTGCACCGCCCGTGGCAGTGCGAACGCGAGGTTCTCGGCGATCGACAGGTGAGGAAACAGGAGGTCGTCCTGGAACTGGATGCCGATCCGCCGGCGCTCCGGCGGCAGGTGCGTGAGGTCAAGCTCGCCCACCCGCACGCGCCCGGAGGCGCGGAACGCGGCGTCGAGCGTGCCTGCGATCATCGCCAGCAGCGTGGACTTGCCGCAGCCCGACGGACCCATCACCGTCACGCACTCGCCCGGCGCGATCGCGAGGTCGAGCGGCGGGACGAGCTCGCGCTGCGCGAGTTCGATCCGCACGCCCTCGAGCCGCAGCGGCAGGCGGGGCGGCGGGGTCATGCCCAGCGCCCCATGCCTCGTCGCCGGGCGTGCACGAGCGCTGGCACGGCCACGGCCGCGACGTAGACGAGCAGCGGAAAGGCCGCCTGCGCGAGCGCGTACGCGCCGATGACGCGGCGGTCGGCGCCGGCGGCGAGCGTGACCGCTTCGGTCGTGAGCGTCGCGAAGCGGCCGTTGCCGGCGAACAGCGTCGGCAGGTACAGCCCGACACTGACGGCGAAGCCGACCGCGCACGCGATCAGGATCGGGCGCAGCAGGATCGGCAGCTTCACCCGCAGGAACACGCGGGCGGGGGACGCGCCGAGGCTCGCTGCGGTGCGCGCGAAGCGCGGGTCGAGCGCACGCCAGGGATCGGCCAGCGAAAGAAAGAGGTAGGGCAGGACGAACACCAGGTGCGCCCAGACGACCGCCAGCAGCGTTCCGTCCCACGCCAGGCGCACCAGCAGCACCTGCGCGCCGAACAGGAAGGCGATCTGCGGCACCAGCAGCGGCAGGTAGAGGAGCCACATCGCCTTCGGTCCCGGCCGCTGCGGCTGCCGCGCCTCGTTCTCGAGGCAGGCGAGCACCAGCAGCAGCGCGAGCGCCGTCGCCACCAGCGCCACCGCCAGCGTCTGGAGCAACGGCCGCGCGAGCTCGCCCGCCCGCCGCCCCCAGTTGGCAAGCGACCACGCCTGGGGCAGCGCGTCGGGAAAGCGCCACTGGGCGGCGAACGACCACAGCGCCATGCCGACGATCGCCGCGACAGCGAGAAGGAAGAGCACCGCACAGGCGAGCGCAAGCAGCGCCGCCGCGCGCGCCACCGGTCCGCCGCGACGCCCCGACGACAGCGCCCCGTGCGTCACGCGCGCGGTCGCGCGCTCGAGCGCGTGCCACAGCGCGATCGCCCCGGCGACGATGGCGAGCTGCAGGCAGGCCGCCGCCGCCGCCGGGAAGTACCAGCGGATGTCGGCATCGGCGAACCAGCGTACGGCGAGCACAGCGAGCGGCGGCGGATTGCCCGGCGCGAGGATCAGCGCGACGTCGACGACCGAAAGCGAGAACGCGAGCACCGCGTAGACGGGCAGCCGCACCTGCGGATAGACCTGCGGCAGGATCACCTTGAACCACGCGACCGCCGGGCGATAGCCGAGGGCGCGCGCGATCGCGAGGTGCCGAGCCACCGGCACCTGGTTGAGCGCGCCCACGATCATCAGCACCAGGTAGGGCACTTCCTTCAGCAGCAGCGCGAACACCAGCGCGGCGCCCGACGGGTGACCGACGGTCGCGATGTCGGGCGGGATCGTCCAGCCGCTGAGCCACGGCGAGACCGCACGCGCGATCCAGCCCGACGGAGCGATCAGGAAGGCGAAGCCCAGCGCCAGCGCCGAATGCGGCGTGGCGAGCAGCGGCGCGAGCAACGCGCCGATGCGGCGCCCCCAGCGGCGCCCGTACGCATGCGCGCACAGGCCGAAGGCCAGCACGACCGAGAGCGCCGTCGCGGCGAAGCCCGTGACGAGCGTCAGCCCGATGGCGGTCGCGACGCCGGGCTCTCCGAAGAGCGTGCGCCACGGATCCAGCGAGAGTCCGGTGCCGCCCAGCGCCGGCAGATAGCCGAACGCGGGCAGCAGGGTGCCCGCCAAGCCGGCGCCAACCGGCAGCAGGAAGGCGCCGCTGGTGAGCACGGGCGCCCACGCGATCGCGCCCCGCCGGCGCGTCCTGTCGCCGCCCGGCGCCGCGAAGGTCACTTCGTGTACCGACGCTCCCATTCGGCGGTGATGCGCGTCATCCACGACGGGTGCGGCTCCGGCAGCTGCCGGCCGAGTTCGGCGTTGGTCGGCAGCGCCGGATGCCGGGGCAACTCGTCGAAGTGCCTGCGCTCCGCGGCCGAGAGCCGGGCCAGATCAAGCACGGAGAAATTGCCCATCTGGCGATGGTCCTGCGCCTTCGCCTGCGTCGCCGGGTCGAGCAGGAAGTTGGCGACGACCATCGCGCCTTCCTTGTGCGCGGCGTTGTAGGGAATCGCGACAAAACTCGTGTTACCGATCGTCCCCTTGGCGAAGACGAAGGTGCGCACCGAGTCGGGCAGCAGGCCGGCATGGATCGACACCGCGGCCTCGGCCGGGTTGAACGCGACCATCATGTCGATCTCGCCGTCGTTCAGGAGCTCCCGCTGCGCCGGGCCGTTGTCGGGGAACTGCGCGCCCCGGCGCCACAGCTGGGGCTTCAGCGCGTCGTACCAGGTCCACAGCGGGGCGGTCGCCGCGGCAAAATTCGCGTCGGTCGCCGGCTGCTGCAGCACCGCCGGGTCCGGCGCGAGCTCGTAGAGCGCCTGCTTCAGGAACGTCGTGCCGAGGAAGTTGCGCACCGCCGGATGCGTGAAGCGCCCGGGATGACGCCGCGTCCAGTCGAGAACCTCGGGAATCGATCCGGGGACCGCAGCGACGCGCGCCTGGTCGTAGACGAACACGACCTGCGCCATCCGCCAGGGGGCCGCGTAGCCGTCGACGGGAAGCGTGAAGTCCACGACCGTCGACGGCTTGCCGGCGGTGTCGACCCGCGCGAAGTTCGGAAGCCCGGGCACGAACGGGCCGTGCAGCAGCCCCTGCTGCTTCAGCGCGACGAGGTTCGGGCCGTTGATCCAGATCAGGTCGACGCTGCCGTCGCGGTCGCGGCCACCGGCTTTTTCGGCGAGGACCCGCGTCACCGCTTCCGCCGTGTCCCTGAGCTTGACGTGATGGACCTTCACGCCGTAGCGGCGCGCGACTTCCTCGCCGACCCAGGCGATGAAGGCGTTGGTCTTCTCGTCGCCGGCCCAGGCGTTCCAGTTGACGCTCTGGCCGCGCGCCCTGGCCACGATGTCCGGCCAGGCCGCTGCCTGCGCGAGCGCGGGCGGCGCGGCGAGTGCGAGTGCCAGCCCCGCGGCAAGCGCCGCGGCCATCGTGCGAACAACGCGCGGCGTCATGCGTTCTCCCGGATGATCGTCCAGGTCCGTTTCGGCGGCGCCTCGGCGGACTCCCCGCGCGCCGCGCGCCGGCGCCCGCGGGCTGCCGCCAGTACCGGTCCCAGCAACTCCTCGTGAAAGCGGTCGCAGCCGATGCACAGGTTCTGGTACGCCGTGCCGTCGGGCCGCGTCGTGCGCGAGCGGGCGATGAACGTCGCCTCGTCCCAGCCGTCGGCCAGCCCCATCCGCTCGGGGTGGCCCATCGTGATCGCTTCGTAGGCCGGGATGCCGGCCAGCGAGTCGAGGATTTCGAGCAGGCCTTCGTCGACCAGGTTGCCCAGCGGCAGCGCGGTCTTCACGCAGCAGGGGAACACCTCGCCGTTCGGCTCGACCGACACCTCGGAGCCGTTGAAACGATGGCGCAGGAAGTTGAGCCCGCCCGACCAGCGGTTGCAGAAGTTGTCGGCGAGTCCCGCCTGCGACAGGTTGTTCTGCCAGGCGCGGCCGCGCGGCCACAGCTTGCCGATCCACGAATCGGGCGTCGCGCCGAAGAAGCTGTAGACCGGTCCCTCCTCCTCGTGCCAGTTGCGCGTCGTCGCCGCGAGGCCGGACGCGCGCAGGCCGTGCCGCTCGAACAGCGCCGTCAGCCTGGCGGTGAACGCGCGCTGCTTGTCCGGGCCTTCGAGCCCGACGTGGAAATCGTCGACGCTCGCCACCGAGATCATCCACACGCCGCGGGCGAGAAGGTCGTCGACGATGGCGTCGGTCAGGAGGTCGCCGGTGGTCTGCACGACGATGCGCACGCCACCCTGCGCGGCGTAGCGCGCGTTCAGGCGCTCGATGACCTTGTAAGTGACGCGCTCGCGCACCGGATCGATCAACGCCTCGCCGCCGGAGAGGATCACCCGCCCGATCTTCTCGGGGAAGCTGCCGTCCGCCCGCGGATCGTCGAGGTCGAGGTAGGTGTGGCGCTCCGGGAAGTGGTCGACGATCCGCGGAAAGTTCCGCTCCGCCTCGGCGACGACGGCCTCGAGCTCGGCGCGGACGTACGGCCGGAAGCGATCCTCGTAGCAGTGCCGGCACTTCCTGTGGCAGGCCCAGGACATCACGTAGTAGATCGATTCCATCGGCGGGGGCGTGGCGGTGGCGGCAGGGAGTCGTGCGGATCGGAGGTGCCGTGGCCCGGCGGCGCAGGCAGGAATTATGCAGCAGAGGGTTCCCGGACCGCGGCCGCCGGGTCCCAACAGGGATTGGATCGGCCAGGACGCGAGCGGTTCCCCGCGGCGAAGGCGATGCGCCGCACCGGCGCGCAACCGCGGTCCGGCGGGATCAGAAGGTGCGAATGAATCCCGCGTGGCCGAGCAGACCGCCCAAACGGCCCCAATCAAGGCACAAAGCGCAGCCGTAGCCCCAGCTACGGCGAGCATTTGCAACGCAGAGTGGGGCCGTTTGGGCGGGATGAGCGGTCATGGGGGATTCATTCACACCTTCTCAGTCCTGCGGATACCAGCGCGCCCGCGGGAACAGGAGCCCGCAGGCTTCGCCGACCGCCGGGCCGCCCGCGTGCCGGGACTTCTGCACCCGCACCTCGACGTCGCCGACGGCGATCCGGTAGTCGATCGTCTCGCCGAGGAACGCCTTGCGCGCAACCACGCCGCGCACGCCACCGGCGGCGGCGAACTCGATCTCGGTCGGGCGGGCGGCGAGGACCGCCGCGCCCGCGGCGACGAGCTCGGGCGGCGGCGGCGCGGTCGCCGGCCACGGCGCGTTCTCCCCGCCGACGCGCATGGCGCCCGCGGCGAGCGCTGCGGGCAGGAACGACGACAGGCCGATGAACTCGAACACGAACCGGTTGGCCGGCGCGCGGTAGACGTCGAGCGGCGTGCCGACCTGCTGGACGACGCCCGCGCGCATCACCAGCAGCCGGTCGGACAGCGCCATCGCCTCCGCCTGGTCGTGCGTGACGTAGAGGATCGCGAAACCGAACCGCCGCTGCAGGTCCTTGATCTCGAAGCGCATCTCCTCGCGGAAGTGCGGATCGAGCGACGACAGCGGCTCGTCGAGCAGCATGACGTCCGGACGGATCGCGAGCGCGCGGGCGAGCGCCACGCGCTGCTTGCCGCCCCCCGACAGGTCTTCGGGGCTGCCCTTCGCGGCCGCGGAGAGGTTGGTGTGCCGCAGCGCCTCCGCGGTGCGGGCCTCGATCTCGGCCTTCGGCAGCTTGCGCACGCGCAGCGGGAACGCGACGTTGTCGAACACCGAGAGGTGGGGCCAGACGGCGAAGGCCTGGAACACCATCCCGAAGTTGCGCCGCTCCGGCGGCAAGTAGAAGTTCTTCTGCCGCGACGACAGCAGCTTGTCGCCGGCGCGGATCTCGCCCTCGTCCAGGTCCTCGAAGCCGGCGACCATCCGCAGCGTGGTCGTCTTGCCGCAGCCCGAGGGCCCCAGCATCGCCACGCACTCGCCCTCTGCGATGTCGAGGTCGAGGCGGTCGACCGCGGTGACCGCGCCGAAGCGCTTGGTCACCTGCGAGAGCGACAGGTAAGCCATGATCTACGCCTCGCGCAGGGCCGCCCCAAGGGAGGCGGCGCCCCCTTCGAGGGGGCGGCGAACACCAGGCCGAAGGCCGCAGGACAGCCGAAGGCTGGTCCCGCGAAGCGGGATGCGGCTTTGCCGCACAAAGTGAGCACGGGGGTCCGTCATGCTAGCCCTTGCGTCCCGCGGCGCCCTTGAACAGGCGCTTGATCACGCTCTCGCCGACGATGATGATGATGAGCGCAATGGCGGCCAGCGCCGCCGAGTAGACGGTCTCGCCGTCCTCGTTCAGCGTGTAGATCGCGACGCCGATGGTTCGGGTCGTCGGTCCGTAGAGCAGCACCGACACGGTGAGCTCGCGCAGCGCCGGCAGGAAGATGAGGAAGAACGCCGCCAGCATCCCGGGCCGCACCAGCGGCAGCACGACGTCGCGCAGCGCCTGCCACATCGTCGCGCCCGACGCGCGGGCGGCCTCGACCAGCGAGTCGTGCACCTGCTCCAGCGCCGCCGAGTTGGCCTTGAGCGAGAACGCCATGTAGCGGGCGATGTAGGCGACCAGGATGATCCAGACGGTGTTGTAGAGGTTGATCCCGAACTTGCCGCTCCTGGCGAGGATCACGCCCAGCGCGATCACCGAACCCGGCACCGAGAACGGCAGCATGCCGAGGAACTCGAGCAGCCCCTTGCCGCGGACCTTCATCTTGACGATCACGTACGAGATGATCACGCCGGCGAACATCGTGATCACCGCCGCGGTGAAGCCCAGGCTGATGCTGTTCCAGATCGCGTCGCGGGTGAGGTCCCACTCGAACAGGATGTAGCGATAGTTCTCCCAGGTGAGGTTCTCGGCCGTGAACGGCAGCCCGTAGGTCCTGAGCCCGCCGACCATGAAGATCGTCGCCGTCGGCAGCACGATGGTGAAGCCGATGTAGGCGAGGCAGAAGATGAGCATCGGCGTGCGCAGCCCGCGCAGCTTGACCTCGGTCGGGCGGAAGCTCTTGCCTGCGATGATCTGGTAGCGGCCGCGCGTGAGCACCCTGTTCTGCAGCCAGAGGATGAACGCCGCGGTGATCACCAGCACCGTCGCGAGCACGGTGCCGGTGCGGATCGAGTTGAAGCTGCCGGCGCTCTGGTGGATCTTTTCGTAGATCAGCGTCGGGATGTTGTAGATCCCGGTCTCGATCCCGAGCACCGCGACGGTACCGAAGTGCGCCATCGAGTACAGCATGATCAGGAGCGCGCCGGACAGGATCGACGGCAGCACCAGCGGGATCGTGATCTTGCGGGTGATGGTGAAGAGGTCGGCGCCCGAGATGCGCGCCGACTCCTCGAGCGTCGGGTCCATCCGCTCCAGCGCCCCCGCCACCTGGATGAACACGAACGGGAACAGGTACATCGTCTCGACGGCGATGATCCCCCCGTAGGTGTAGATGTCGAACACCGGCCCGTCGAAGCCGAGCACGTCGATGAAGAACCGGTTGATGTAGCCCGCGCGCGGCGAGAGGAGCATCTTCCACGCCAGCGCGCCGATGAACGAGGGCAGCATGAACGGCACCAGGAAGAGCACCTTCATCAGGCCCTTGAACGGCAGGTCGGTGCGGGTGACGAGCCACGCGAAGAACGTGCCGACGATGGTGCCGGTGACGGTGACGCCCGAGGCGAGGATCAGCGAGTTGAGCAGGGCCTGGTAGGTATCCTTCTCCTGCAACACCTTGATCACGTCGGCGACGTTGAAGTGCCCGTCGACCCAGAAGGCATTGAAGAAGATCAGCAGCACCGGCACCGCGACCACGATCACCAGGATCGCGACCGACAGGCCGAGCAGCACCTGCGGGGTGCCGAAGCGCGACGTCGTCGCGGCTGCCGTCGTCATCGCGAGATCCCGGCCACCACGTCGCCGGGGAACCACTGCACGGTGGCGAGGTCGATCCGGCAGGTCTCGCCCTCGACGAACAGCAGGTCATGCTCGACGCACTCGTGGCTGGGCGTGGTGACCCGCACCAGCGTGCCCTCGACGTCGATCAGGTAGTCGACCTGCGCGCCGAGGAAGCTCGCGCGGCGAACGGTTCCCGGAAGCCCCGGCCCGCTGCGCGCGAGCAGCACGTCGGAGGGGCGAAAGCCGGCGGCGAGCGAAGCGTCCGGGCGGACGGGCGCCGGACCCGTCCAGCGCTCGTTGCCGCCGCCCAGCCACAGCGCGTCGCCGTCGCGGCGCACCGGCAGGAAGTTCGCGATGCCGAGGAAGCGGAACACGAAGTCGTCGGCCGGCTGCGCGTAGATCTCCTCCGGTGTCCCCACCTGGCGCAGGCGACCGGCGGTGTCCATCACCGCCAGCCGGTCGGCGATCCCCAGCGCGATCTCCTGGTCGTGCGTGACGTACAGGATGGTGATGCCGAGCTTCTTCTGCAGCGCCTTGATCTCGAAGCGCATCTCCTCGCGCAGGTTGGCGTCGAGGTTGTTGAGCGGCTCGTCGAGCAGCAGCAGGCGCGGCTCGGAGAAGAGCGCGCGGGCGAGCGCGACGCGCTGCTGCTGGCCGCCGGAGAGCTGCGAGGGCAGCCGCTCCTCGAGGCCGGCGAGGCCCACCTGCGCAATCGCCGCCCGCGTGCGGTCGCGGCGAAGGGCGGTCTCGACGCGGGCCAGCTTCAGCGGGTAGCCGACGTTGTCGGCGACGCTCAT
>DATIUK010000271.1:0-9554 GCA_035466885.1 Casimicrobiaceae bacterium | reverse complement strand
CCACCTCTCCGAGCCCGAGGTGGCGCGCAAGGCAATCCAGCTGGCGCACGAGGCGGCCGTCGGCGTCGTCGGCCGCAACGGCGACGACGATCGGGCGGCCCACGTCGGCTTCTACTTGATCGACAAGGGACGACCACGCCTCGAGCAGGCGGTGACGATGCGGCCGACGGCCTTCGAGTGGCTCCGTCGCGCGGGAAAGCGGATGGGCCTGCCCCTCTACCTGGGCACGATGGCGGCGATCGCCGGCGGGCTCACGGTGGCACTCCTGATCGAGGCCCGCGCCGAGGGTGTCGGCGACGCAGCGCTCACCGGTCTTGGCGTCCTGCTGCTGCTGGCCACCAGCCAGCTGGCCGTGGGCATGGTGAACTGGGTCGTCACACTGCTGGTGACCCCGCACCCGCTGCCGCGCATGGACTTCTCCGACGGGTTGCCGCCGTCGTTTCGCACGCTGGTGGTGGTCCCGACGATGCTCACCACGGCAGAGGGCATCGCCGGTCTGCTCGAAATGCTGGAGGTCCGCTACCTCGCCAATCGCGATCCCCACTTGCACTTCGGGCTCCTGACCGACTTCCCGGATGCCGCTGTCGAAACGTTGCCGGGAGACCAGTCCCTGGTCGAGCTGGCGCGCGCGGGAATCGAGAACCTCAACCAGCGATACGGGAGCCCGTCGGACATCGACGAGGAGTCTGCAGGTGGCAGCAGGTTCTTCCTGTTCCATCGCCCGCGCCGCTGGAACGCACAGGAGCGGGTCTGGATGGGTTACGAGCGCAAGCGGGGGAAGCTGGCCGAGCTGAACTCGCTGTTGCGCGCTGCCGGAAGGGACCGCTTTGCACTCGTCGTCGGCGCGACCGCCGTGCTCTCGAGCGTGAGATACGTGATCACGCTTGACACCGACACGGAGCTGCCACGCGACTCGGCACTGCAGTTCGTCGGTGCGATGGCACATCCGCTCAACCGACCGCGCTTCGGAACCACGGGCAAGAGCAAGGCCGGCAAGCGGGTGACCGAGGGGTACGGCATCCTGCAGCCGCGGGTGAGCATCGGGCTTCCCGGCGCGAACCGCTCCTGGTTTGCCCGCCTCAACAGCGGCGAGCCGGGAGTCGACCCGTATACACGCGTCGTCTCCGACGTCTACCAGGACGCGTTCGGCGAAGGCTCGTTCATCGGCAAGGGGATCTACGACGTCGACGCGTTCGAACGCGCGCTCGATGGGCGCTTTCCCGAAAACCGGATCCTGAGCCACGACTTGCTCGAGGGCTGCTACGCGCGGTCGGGGTTGCTGAGCGACGTGCAACTCTACGAGGGATACCCGTCCACCTATCGCGCCGACATCGCCCGGCGACACCGCTGGATCCGCGGCGACTGGCAGCTGGCCGGGTGGCTGCTGCCGCGGGTACCGGGTCCCGGCGCGCGACGGGTTGCGAACCCGCTGTCGGCGCTTTCGCTGTGGAAGCTCTCCGACAACCTGCGGCGCAGCCTGGTCCCGGTCGTGCTGACCCTGTTGCTGCTGGTGGGCTGGGCGGTGCTGGCGCATGCCTGGCTCTGGACCGTGGTGGTGATCGGGGTCCTCGCCCTGCCGTCGGCAAGCGCCCTGCTGCTCGATCTCGCGCGCAAGCCGGACGAGGTCCTGCTGCGGCAGCACCTGGTCGCCGCGCTCCGGACGGCAGGCGGGCACGCGGGGCAGGTCGTCCTGGCGCTCGCGTTCCTGCCGTACGAGGCGACGATGAACCTCGACGCGATCGCGCGCACCGGATGGCGCCTGTTCGTGTCGCACCGACGGCTGCTGGAATGGAATCCGTCGGCCGGGGACGAGGCGGTTCGCCGGCTGGGCGATGGTGCAACCGGACGCTCCGCGCTCGCAGCCTGCGCCGGGGCGATGTGGATTGCCCCGTTCATCGCGGCGACTACCGTGATCCTGCTGGCGTTGAAGGCCCCTGCCGCAGGCGTGGTGGCGGCGCCGATCCTCCTGCTGTGGTTCATCTCGCCCGGAATCGCCTGGTGGATCAGTCGACCGCTGATGCGCCGCGAGGCGCAGCTGTCCACCGAGCAGACCCGTTTCCTTCGCATGCTCGCGCGGAAGACCTGGGCATTCTTCGAGGCGTACGTCGGCCCGGACGACCAGTGGCTGCCACCGGACAACTTGCAGGAACACCCGGTCGCGCGTCTCGCGCATCGGACGTCGCCGACGAACATGGGGTTGTCGCTGCTCGCGAACCTTGCCGCCTACGACTTCGGCTACCTGCCGGGCGGCGTCCTGGTGGCACGAACGGCGAACGCATTGACGACGATGGCGAGCATGGAGCGGCACGAGGGCCACTTCTACAACTGGTACGACACGCAGACGCTGAAGCCGCTGTCGCCGCTCTACGTTTCGTCAGTTGACAGCGGGAACCTTGCCGGGCACCTGATGACCCTGCGGCCCGGACTGCTCGCGCTGGCCGACGAGAGAATCCTGGCCCCGCGGTTGTTCGAGGGCTTGAGCGACACGCTGCACATCCTTGCGGACGCCGTGGGCGGCTCCGCATCACCGGTGCTCGTGCGCCTGGAGCGGGAACTGGAGTCTGCCTTCGACTCCCGGCCCGCCACCATCGCCGCCGTTCGCCAGTGGCTCGAACGGGTGGGCGCGCAGGTCGCGGAGGCCGCCGCCGAGGTCGCGGGCCGCGTCGACGCCGAGGGCCGCGCCGATGGGGCGGACCCGTGCGACCCGGTCTTCTGGGCCGAGGGCCTCGTCCGCCAATGCCGAAGCATGCAGCAGGAACTGAACGACCTTGCCCCGTGGAGCCTGCTGGCGCAGGGGCCGGATGGGGCCGGCGATCCCGACGCTCTGCGCACCGTCCCGACCCTGCGCGAAGTCGCCGCACTCGCAGCGCAATGGCAATCGACGGCGGCCGGGCGCCGCGAGGCCGCGAAGACCCCGGCGCAGCGCGCGTTGCTCGACGAGTGGGACACCGCGATCGTGGAAGCGAGCCGGCGGGCGGCCGGCCGGATCGCCGAGATCGAACGCCTGGCGGGGCAATGCGACGAGCTGGCGCGCATGGAGTACGGTTTTCTCTACGACCGGACGCGCCATCTGCTGGCGATCGGCTACAACGTCGGCGACGACCGGATGGACCCGAGCTACTACGACCTGCTCGCCTCCGAGGCCCGCTTCACGAGTTTCGTGGCGATTGCACAGGGCCGGCTGCCGCAGGAGCACTGGTTTGCGCTCGGACGGCTGCTGACGTCCGCCGGCGGCCAATCGGTGCTGCTGTCCTGGAGCGGGTCGATGTTCGAGTACCTGATGCCGCTCCTGGTCATGCCCACGTACGAGGGCACGCTGCTCGACCAGACCTGTCGCCGGACCGTGGAGCGGCAGATCGCCTACGGCAAGCTCCGCGGCGTGCCCTGGGGCATCTCCGAATCCGGCTACAACTCGGTCGATGCGAACCTCAACTACCAGTACCGCGCCTTCGGAGTGCCGGGCCTGGGCTTGAAGCGCGGACTCGCCGAGGACCTCGTCGTCGCCCCGTACGCGTCGGCGCTGGCGCTGATGGTGGCGCCCGAAGCGTCCTGCGCCAACCTGCAGCGGCTTGCCGCCGAAGGGCTCGCCGGCCGGTTCGGCCTCTACGAGGCGGTCGACTGCACGCCTGCCCGCCTGCCGCGCGGCCAGGCCAGCGCCGTCGTTCGCTCGTTCATGGCGCACCACCAGGGCATGATCCTGCTCTCGCTGGCGCACCTGCTCCTCGACCGCCCGATGCAGCGGCGCTTCGCGTCGGATCCGGTGTGCAAGGCAACCCTGCTGCTGCTGCAGGAGCGCGTTCCGAGCGCCGCGGTGCTGTTCTCACAGCCCGCCGAGCTATCGGCCGTCCGCGGAGTCGCCGGCGGGCCGGAGGCGCCGGTGCGCCTGCTCGACAGTCCCAACACGCCGACGCCCGAGGTGCAGCTGCTGTCGAACGGCAGGTTGCACGTCATGGTCACCAACGCGGGCGGCGGCAGCACCCGCTGGAAGGACCTTGCCGTGACCCGGTGGCGCGAAGACGTCACCAGCGACAACTGGGGAACCTTCTGTTATCTCCGCGACGTGGCGAGCGGCGACTTCTGGTCGACTGCGCACCAGCCGACGTTGCGGCGCTCGGCGCACTACCAGGCCATATTTACCGAGGCGCGCGCGGAGTTTCGTCGCCGCGACAACGACTTCGAAACCCATACCGAGATCGTCGTCTCGCCGGAGGACGACATCGAGCTGCGCCGGGTCCGGATCACCAACCGCTCGCGGTCGCGACGGGTGATCGAGGTCACGAGCTACGCGGAGATCGTCCTCGCACCGGCTGCCGCCGACGCGCTGCATCCGGCATTCTCCAATCTCTTCGTGCAGACGGAGATCCTCCCGCAGCGACAGGCGATCCTGTGCACGCGCCGGCCCCGTTCGCAGGACGAGCAGGCGCCGTGGATGCTGCACCTCGTGGTCGCGCGCGGCTCCGAATCGCAGGACGTGTCCTACGAAACCGATCGGGCGGCGTTCATCGGCCGCGGACGCACGGTCGCCTCGCCGCGGGCCATGACTGATGGTGCGCGACTGTCCGGCAGCCAGGGACCGGTGCTCGATCCGATCGTCGCGATCCGGCATCGGATCACGCTCGAATCGCACCAGACGGCAACGATCGACATCGTCTCCGGCATGGCCGAGACGCGCGACGCCGCCTTGCGCCTGGTCGGAAAGTACCAGGATCGGCACCTCGCGGACCGGGTGTTCGACCTTGCCTGGACGCACAGCTGGGTGACGCTGCGCCAGATCAACGCCACCGAGTCCGATGCCCAGCTTTATGCCCGCCTGGCGAGCGCGATCCTCTACGCCAATGCCTCAATGCGGGCGGAGCCGAACGTCCTGCTGCAGAACCGGCGCGGGCAGTCCGGCCTGTGGAGCTATGCGATTTCCGGCGACCTGCCGATCGTCCTGCTGCAGATCGGCGACACGGAGAACATCGACCTCGTGCGGCAATTGGTCCAGGCGCACGCCTACTGGCGCTTGAAGGGCCTGGCCGTCGACCTCGTCATCTGGAACGAGGACCGGGGCGGCTACCGCCAACTCCTCCAGGATCAGATCATGGGGTTGATCGCGGCCGGGATCGAAGCGCACGTCATCGACCGGCCCGGCGGGATCTTCGTGCGGCGCGGGGAGCACATCTCGGACGAGGACCGCGTCCTTCTCCAATCGGTGGCCCGGGCGATCGTCAGCGACCGCAGGGGAAGCCTGGTCGAGCAGGTCGTGCGCCGGCGGCCCGTGGCGGCGCGGGTTCCCCGTTTCATGCGGGTCCACGAGCATCGCGAGGAAGCCGCTCCGCCGAGCGGAGATGGCCGGGAACTGATCCTCGCCAACGGCCTGGGCGGATTCACCGTCGACGGCAGCGAGTACGTGATCACGCTGCAACCGGGTGAGGTGACGCCCGCCCCGTGGGCCAATGTGCTCGCGAACCCGCACTTCGGCACGGTGATCTCGGAGGCGGGCAGCGCGTACTCGTGGAGCGAGAACGCGCACGAGTTCCGGCTCACGCCGTGGCACAACGATCCGCTGGGCGACGGCTGCGGCGAAGCGATGTTCCTGCGCGACGAGGAGTCCGGACACTACTGGTCCCCGACTTCGCTGCCGCGGCCGGGATCCGGCACCTACGTCACCCGGCACGGTTTCGGCTACAGCGTCTTCGAGCACCAGGAAGGCGGCATCCGCTCCGAGTTGTGCGTGTATGTGGCAGCCGACGCGTCGGTCAAGTTCTCGGCCCTGAAGGTGAAGAACCTCTCGGGGCGCGCGCGCCGGCTCTCGGCTACCGGTTACGTCGAGTGGGTGCTGGGCGATCTGCAGCCGAAGACGACCATGCACGTGGTCACGGAAGTCGACGGGCGAAGCGGCGCCCTCCTGGCGCGCAACGCCTACAACACGGAATTCCCCGACCGCATCGCCTTCTTCGATGTGGATGACCCGACGCGCAGCGCGAGCGGCGACCGCACCGAATTCCTGGGGCGCAATGGCACGCTCGGCAGTCCGGCGGCGATGACGCGGGTGCGCCTTTCCGGCAGGGTCGGTGCGGGTCTCGACCCCTGCGCGGCGCTGCAGGTCCACTTCGAACTCGCCGATGGACAGGAACGCGAGATCGTCTTCCGGCTTGGCGTCGGGCGCGATGCCGCCGACGCCGGCCGCCTCGTCGCGCACTATCGCGGGGTGGCAGCCTCGCACGCGGCGCTGGACGCGGTGCTGGCGCAGTGGAAGCGGACGCTGGGTGCCGTGCAGGTGGTCACGCCGGACCCGGCGGTCAACGTGCTGGCCAACGGATGGCTCATGTACCAGACGGTGGCCTGCCGCCTGTGGGCGCGCAGCGGATCGTACCAGTCGGGTGGCGCCTTCGGGTTCCGCGATCAGTTGCAGGACGTGATGGCGCTCGTGCACGCGGAACCGGCGCTGGTGCGCGAGCACCTGCTGCGCAGCGCCGCCCGGCAGTTCGTCGAAGGCGATGTCCAGCACTGGTGGCATCCGCCGTCCGGCCGGGGCGTGCGTACGCACTGCTCGGACGACTATCTCTGGCTGCCGCTTGCCGCCGCACGCTACGTGCAGGCATCGGGGGACACCGAGGTGCTCGACGCCGTGATCCCCTTCCTGGCAGGGCGTCCGGTCAACGCCGGGGACGACTCGTACTACGACCTGCCGGGTCGCTCCGGGGAAGAGGCCGATCTCTACCAGCACTGCGTGCGTGCGATCGAGCACGGCCTGCAGTTCGGGTCGCACGGCCTGCCGCTGATGGGTTCCGGCGACTGGAACGACGGCATGAACCGGGTGGGAATCAGGGGCGCCGGCGAGAGCATCTGGCTGGGTTTCTTCCTCTGCACGGTGCTGCGCGACTTCGCCGCGGTCGCGCGATTGCGCGGCGACCCGGTGTTTGCCGAGCGCTGCCGGGCGCAGGAAGGCGCGCTGCGACTCAACCTGGAGCGGCACGGCTGGGATGGCGAGTGGTATCGCCGCGCGTACTTCGACGACGGCTCGCCGCTGGGTTCGGCCAGCAACGTCGAATGCCGCATCGACTCGGTCGCGCAGAGCTGGTCGGTGCTCTCCGGCGCCGGCGACGCAGTGCGCGCGCGAACGGCCATGAACGCCGTCGATCGACACCTCGTGCGCCGGGATCACGCGCTCATCCAGTTGCTCGATCCGCCCTTCGATCGATCGGATCTCGACCCCGGTTACATCCGGGGCTACCTGCCCGGCGTGCGGGAGAACGGGGGCCAGTACACGCACGGTTCGATCTGGGCGGCCATGGCCTTTGCGGCGCTCGGCGATCGCGACCGGGCCTGGGAACTGACGTCGATGATCAACCCGGTGAATCACGCCCGTTCGCCCGCCGGGGTCGAGACCTACAAGGTGGAGCCCTATGTGATGGCCGCGGACGTCTACGCGGTGGCCCCGCACACCGGCCGCGGCGGCTGGACCTGGTACACGGGCTCGGCGGGGTGGATGTACCGGCTCATCGTCGAGTCGCTGTTCGGCGTGACGCGGGACGGGAATCGGCTGCGCTTCAAGCCGTGCCTGCCGGCGGCCTGGTCGGGACTCGCACTGCGGTATCGGTACGGGTCGACGACCTACGAGATCGAACTGCGGCAGACGCTTGCCGGAACCGGCGAAGCGACCGGCGCAAGCACGTTGACGGTTGACGGGACGGCGCAGGCCGACGGCGCGATCTCGCTCGTCGACGATGGCGCGGGTCACCGGGTCCTGGTCGAGGTGCGCGCACCGAGCGCGTAGAGCCCTGTCGGGGTCCTGGAAGACGAGCCGCGGCGAACGTGCGTTGGAAGCCGGCGGCTTCCGGCCCGGCTTCGACGTGACGGACGGCCGAGCCCATCCGCCGGATGGCGCCCGCGACGGGCCGCCACCCGGGGCGGCCACGTCGCGCCGGTACGATCTACTTCTTCGCGTCCTTCGCCGCGTCCTGGATTTGCTGGCCGGCCTTCTCGAGTTGCTGGCCGGCGCCCTCGACGGCCTTGTCGATTCCCTTGCCGGCCCGCTCCGCCGGTCCCTCCGCCTTCTGGCATCCGGGCAGCCAAAGGAGCAGCGAGCAGATCATGAGGGTGGTGGTCACTGCAGTTCGTGCATTGGTCATGGGTCTCTCCACGGTCGCCTGGTTGCCGCCCTGGTTCATCACGTCGCGCGACGCCCAAGCGACCGAAGCATCGCGCTGGCCCAGTTCCCCGCGGCCGCCGTCGTACCCCGGTCGGCGTCGGTCGGCGGCCGGCATCCGAGCGCCGACCACAGCGCGTCACGCGCGATGGTCGGCGGCGAGGCCAGGAAGGTGCTCACGCTGTGCGCCATGCTGCTCGACGGCGGGAGGCCATCGCGGTGAGGACGCTGCGCGCGATCGACTGATGCGAACGTCGTCATCGCAGCTTCGACGTCGGGCATTTGATTGACGAGGCTCATGAGCGCGGTAGCAGGAGGATGCTCAACGGGCGCGCGACGAATGTCTTCCTTCGCTCGCTTCCTCCGGGACGGTCACCAGCAGGTCGGCCAGCTCGTCGGCGTGGTTCTCCTCCATGGCGAGAATGCCTTCCATCATGCGGCGCGTGGTCGGATCCTGGTCGCCGAGATACCGGATGATGTCGCGGTAGCTGTCGATCGCGATGCGCTCGGCCACCAGGTCCTCCCTGATCATGCTCGACAGCGTGTCGCCTTCGACGTACTCGGCGTGGCTGCGGCCGGCGAGACTCGCAGGTGCGAAGTCGGGCTCCCCGCCGAGCTGCACGATGCGCTCGGCGATCTCGTCCGCGTGGCCCTGCTCGTCGTTCGAGTGAGCGAGGAACTCCTCGGACACGCTCTGCGAGTGGATGCCGCGTGCCATGAAATGATGGCGTCGATAACGCAGCACGCAGACGAGCTCGGTCGCGAGTGAGTCGTTGAGGAGCTTCAGCACCACGCCGCGATCCGCAGAATAGCCGGCGGTCACGGATCCATTGTCGATGTGCTTTCGCGCTTGCTCGCGCAGCGTCGGGGTGTCGGTCAGTGGCGGCGTCTTGGGCATGGCGCGGTTCTCGCTTCGGGTGGTTGGTGGCGACCGGCGGACCGGACGTGGGTGAGCGGGGGGTGCTGCTGGACGATACAGGGTACCGACGTCGCCGAGCGTTCCCGCAGGTCTTGACGGAGGCCCGAGCCGCACTCGGCTACAGGCGTCCCATCAGCAACAGCACGATGAGCACGATCAGGATCGTGCCGACGATGCCGCTCGGCGCGTATCCCCAGCTCCTGGCATGCGGCCAGGTCGGAAGCACGCCGATGAGTATCAGGATCACGACGATGAGAAGGATGGTGCCAAGACTCATGATTTGCTCCTTGGTTCGCTGCCGCCGGGTCGCGGGTCACCACAGGAATTCACGCGTGCGCTTGCCGTTCGGTTGGCCGGCTGCAGGTACAAGCAGAGATTGGCCGCGCCGTCGCCCACCGTCTGTGCGCTGGCGAACGCAGCGGACAGCGGGCCCGCGCGGACAGTGCTCGCCCGCCGACGTGCTGGGAGACAACGCGCTGCGCATCGGAAGGGCTTGGGCGG
>DATIUK010000270.1:0-1825 GCA_035466885.1 Casimicrobiaceae bacterium | reverse complement strand
GGTGAAGAGCTCCTCGGCGCGGTCGAGCAGCCCCGCGCGGTGAAAGTCCTGCGCGAGCTCGAACACCGCGGTCTGCCGCTTGTCGGCCGGCAGGTCGGGCCGGTCGAGCAGGTTCTGGTGCATCCGGATCGCGCGGTCGATCTCGCCCTGGCGGCGGAAGAGGCTGCCGAGCGCGAAGTGGAGATCGACGGTCTGCGGGTCGACCTTGACGACCTCGATGAACGACTCGATCGCCTTGTCGGGCTGCTCGTTGAGCAGGAAATTGAGCCCGCGGAAGTAGGACATCGGCAGCGCCCGCGACTCGCGGAGCAGGTGCTTGATGTCGATGCGGGCGGCGATCCAGCCGAGGCCGAAGAAGATCGCCGGAATCGGCAGCAGCCACCAGAGATCGAAGTCCATCGGCGGGCTTTCGCTAGCGGGCGTGGTCCGGCGCCGCGGCGACGCTGCGCGGAGAGCTCCGGCATTCGCCCGCGGAACGAAGCTGCGACCTCATGGCGCGTCGGGAGGCGGCGCGCGCTCGAAGCCAGGACCCGACGCCGGCGCGGTGCCCGGCGCCGCGCCGTGGGGGCCGGGAATGACGTCGCGCCGATCCTGCCGGCGCCGCAGCCGGTTGAGCTGGCGCTTCAGGCGCGCCGACCGCAGCGCGCCGGCGAGCAGCCCCGCCGCCACGCCGATGGCGAATGCGATGAGCAGCATGAAGATGAGCGGCGCCTGCCAGCTCCACCACTGGTAGAACTTGAGCGTGACGGGCTCGGTGTTCTGCAGCGCCAGGAACAACAGCGCCACGAACAGCAACGCTCCCAGCACCCAGCGCAGCACCGACATCGGCTTCTCCATGGAACGCGGCGGGGGGCTGCGCCGTCGACGGGCAGGTGCCCGCCGGCTTCACCGCCACCCGGGTCCGCGTCATGCCTCTTGGCTGGCGTCGACTCCGCTGCCGTTGAAGTCGACCCGTTCGCGCAGTTCCTTGCCGGCCTTGAAGTGCGGCACGTGCTTCTCCGGCACCTGCACCTTCTCGCCGGATTTGGGATTGCGCCCGGTGCGCGGAGGCCGGTAGTTGAGGCCGAAGCTGCCGAACCCCCGGATCTCGATGCGTTCCCCCTTCGCCAGGCTCTCGGCCATGGCGTCGAGGATCATCTTGACCGCGAGTTCGGCATCCTTCGCGACGAGTTGCGGGAACCGCGCCGCCAGGCGGTCGATCAGTTCCGATTTGGTCATCACGACGCCCGCTTACTCGTTGGTCTTGCTGTCCATCTTGGCCCGCAGCAGGGCGCCGAGGTTGGTTGTCCCCGTGTTCGCTCCCTGGTTCTCCTGAGCGACGCGCTGGATCGCGTCGGTCTCGTCGGCGTGGTCCTTGGCCTTGATCGAGAGGTTGATCGAGCGGTTCTTGCGGTCGATGTTGATGATCATCGCGGTCACGCCGTCGCCTTCCTTGAGGTGGGTGCGGATGTCCTCGACGCGGTCGCGCGCGACTTCCGAGGCGCGCAGGTAGCCCTCGACCTCGCCGTCGAGCCCGATCACGGCGCCCTTGGCATCGAGCGACTTGACCGTGCCCTTGACGATGTTGCCCTTGTCGTGGACGGCGACGTAGTTGGTGAACGGGTCGCCGTCGAGCTGCTTGATGCCGAGCGAGATGCGCTCGCGCTCGACGTCGATCGCGAGCACCACGGCCTCGACGTCCTGGCCCTTCTTGTAGTCGCGGACCGCGGCGTCGCCGGCCAGCGACCACGACAGGTCGGACAGGTGCACGAGGCCGTCGATGCCGCCGGGCAAGCCGACGAACACGCCGAAGTCGGTGATCGACTTGATCTGGCCGGCAACCTTG
>DATIUK010000269.1:0-2787 GCA_035466885.1 Casimicrobiaceae bacterium | reverse complement strand
CGTTTGCTCGCGCGTCGCCCGGGATTCGAGCGCACGGGCGAGGTGCGCGGCGTAGAGCTCGGGCGTGCCTTCGCACCCCGGGAACTCGATGCGCTTGTGGCGCAACCCCGGCCAGCGAGCGCCCAGTGTCGCCACGATCTGGCGGGCGCTGAACTCGCGCAGTCCGCGGAAGTCCACCAGCAGGCACGGCGGCCGCGAGTCCAGCGCGTCGACGCCGCCCACCATCGATCGCGGCACGCCGAAGGTGGTCTTGAGCGTTCCGATCGACGTCAGCACGTCCCGGTTCGACCCGTCCAGCGGGGCGTAGGGCAGGCCCGCCGAGCCGAGGGCCGCGACGAAGGTCTCGAACGCATTGCGGATCGACGCAGCGTCGATGCGCGCCAGCGGGTGCTCCGGCTCGTCGTGCGCGAGGGCCGCCAGTGCCTCGTAAGGGGATCGCCACCGGCGACGCGCGCTCACGGGGTGCACGCCCAGGAGGTCCAGCAATCCGCTCGCGAACAGGAGCCCGCCGCCGTTGCCGACCTGGATGCAGGAGAGACCCCGCTCCGCGGCAAACAGCGCCGTCGCCATGCCCGCCATCCCGGCGCCGATCACCGCGACATCGCAGCGTCCCTGCCGCTCGCTCGTCATCGGGGCACCTCGCTTGCCGTGCCGGCGACCGCTGCGGGCGGCGGCAAGGGCAAGCGCGCGTCGGGCCTGTCGACGTCGCACAACTCCTCGCCGAAGAGGCCGCAATGCAGCGCCTCCATCAACTCCGCCTGGGCCAGCTGCTCGCCCCACAGGACCGCGCGCTGGCTGCGCCAGCGTTCGGCGATGAAATCGAGGATCTCGGCGAGGCCGCGCGTCGCCGCGAAGTCGCCGCGCTGGTAGAGGTGGGCCACCGTGCGCACCGCGCAGAAGGAGCCCTGGCAGGCGCCCTTGCCGACGCGGCTGCGCAGGCCGATGTCGGTCAGCGTCGGGGTGTCGCCGTTCGCGCGCAGCGCCGCGTAGATGGCATCGACGGCACCGGCCGACACCATCTCGCACTCGCACAACAGCGGGTCTTCCGGCGCGTGCGAGCGCATCCATGCGCGCGGGGCGTGGCCCGGCTCGGTCCAGGCGCATTCCGGGGCCACCGGCAACGGCGTCGTTGCGGTCACGCAGGGGCGACTCACGCCGAGGCGGCGGCAGACGAGGTCCGCGGTCCGCTCGGCCATGAGCCGGCAGGTCGTGAGCTTGCCGCCGGTGATCGTGGCCAGGTTGTCGAGGCCGTGGTTCTCGTGGTCGAACAGGGCGAAGCCGCGGGAGACGGCGCGCCCATCGGCGGCCCCCGCCGATCCCACCAGCGGCCGCACCCCCGCATAGGCGCGGATGAACCGCGTCGTCGCCAGCGCCGGCACCATCCGTGCGGCCTCCTCGACGATCAGGTCGGCCTCGGCTGCCGTGGAGTGGACGTCTTCCAGATCGTCCACGGGCGTCGACGTGGTGCCGACGATCGAGACCGTGCCGCCGGGCATCATGATGTCGGCGTTGCCGGGCCGCCGCAGGCGGTTGACGACGCGGCTTGCGAGGCGCGTGTGCGTGACCAGCAGCGTCCCCTTCGAGTACGTCATCTCGATCGGCGCGCCGGCGAGCCCGGCGACCTCACGCGCCCAGGCGCCGGCGGCGTTGACGACCTGCGCGGCCTCGATCCGCACGTTGTCCCCATTGGCGAAGGGCCGTACGCGCACCGCGACGATGCGCCGACCCTCGCGCTCGAACCCGACGACGCGGGTCCGCCGCATCAGCCGCGCGCCGAGGCGTTGCGCGTCGGCCATGCTCTCCAGCGAGAGCCGGAACGGGTCGATCGATGCGTCGGGCACCGCGAACACGGCGATCGCTCGCGCCGAGAGCGCCGGTTCCTGCGCGCGCGCCTCGGCGACGTCCACCGCGCGCGCGGTGATACCCGAACGCTCGCAGTACGACGGGAAGTCGGCGATGTAGCGCTCGTCGTCGCCGGGCACGGCAACGAAATAGCCGCCGGTATCCTGGATCGCCTGCGCCGCGATGCGCTTCAGGACGTCCCCCTCGGCGCGGCACTCCATCGCCGCCTCGCGATCGCCGGCCACGTAGCGGGCGCCGCTGTGGAGCAGACCGTGATTGCGCCCGGAGGCGCCGGCGTTGATGTCGTCCTTCTCGACCAGGATGCAGTCGACGCCGCGGAGCGCGAGATCGCGGGCCAGTGCCGTGCCCGTGACCCCGCCGCCGATGATCAGGACCTCGGTTCGGATGACGGATGGGGAGTTCAAGCCTGCCCCTTTAGCGCGCACCGGGGAGGTGGAGGCGACGTGGCGTCGTCAACGAGGAAGTGCCCTCATCCGACGCCAGGACCGGGTCCGGTGCCTGCAGGCCATGTTAAGTCCATTGCGGACTCGCCCATTGATCGCGGTCAAGACCGATGGATGCCGCCCCGGCACCCGTCGGTCACGGCCACCGTTGCGCGCACCCGTCCCGGATGAGAAGGCGCTGCGAATTGCGCCCGGCAAACGATGCGGCGGAAAGCCGCCCCCGGCAGCGAGGTGCTCCGGGGGCGCGAACCGATTACGCCCCGGTGAGCAACGCGGCGCAGGCCCTGGCCACCGCGGACAACTGTTCGGGGGAGTTCGAGCCCGGGAGTGCGGCCCAGCCGCCCTTTTCGACATAGGCGCCCTGCGACCAGGAGTCGACCAGCTTCAGCGCGGCCAGGTTGGCCGAGACTTCGGCGGTGCCCTTGAACCTCTCGACGCAGACGGGCGCCAGTGCCACGACGACCGCAGTGTTGGCGCGCTG
>DATIUK010000268.1:0-3195 GCA_035466885.1 Casimicrobiaceae bacterium | reverse complement strand
GTACCGCGTCGGTCCCCGTGCCGGTCGCGCAGGGTGCGCGTCCGGAGCAGCGCGTGCCGATGTCGCGTCTCCGCGCCCGGGTGGCGGAGCGTCTCGTGCAGTCGCAATCGACCGCCGCGATCCTCACGACGTTCAACGAAGTGAACATGCAGCCGGTCATCGACCTGCGCAACCGCTACAAGGACCGCTTCGAGAAGGAGCACGGGGTCAAGCTCGGCTTCATGGGCTTCTTCGTCAAGGCGGCGGTGCACGCGCTGAAGAAGTTCCCGGCGGTCAACGCGTCGATCGACGGCGCCGACATCGTCTACCACGGCTACTTCGACATCGGCATCGCCGTCGGCAGCCCCCGCGGACTGGTGGTGCCGATCATCCGCGACGCCGATCAGCTGTCGATCGCCGAGGTCGAGGCCGCGATCGCCGACTTCGGCAAGCGCGCCGGCGAGGGCAAGCTCACCGTCGAGGAACTGACCGGCGGCACCTACACGATCAGCAACGGCGGCGTCTTCGGCTCGATGCTGTCGACGCCGATCATCAACCCGCCGCAGTCCGCGATCCTCGGCGTCCACGCGACGAAGGAGCGGGCGGTGGTCGAGAACGGACAGGTCGTCGTACGACCGATCAACTACCTCGCGCAGTCCTACGATCACCGGATCATCGACGGCCGCGAGGCGGTGCTGTCGCTGGTCGCGATCAAGGAGGCGCTGGAAGACCCGGCGCGCCTGCTGCTCGACCTCTGAGCAACCGGCACCGCGAACCGCGCCGCACGACAACCAGGGGAAGACGAGCATGGCTGATTCATTCGACGTCGCCGTCATCGGTGGCGGTCCCGGCGGCTACATCGCCGCCATTCGCGCCGCGCAACTCGGCATGAAGGTCGCCTGCATCGACGATTGGTCGCGCCCCGACGGCCGCGCCGCGCCCGGCGGCACCTGCACCAATGTCGGCTGCATCCCGTCCAAGGCGCTGCTGCAGTCGTCCGAGCACTTCGAGCACGCCGGTCATGCCTTTGCCGAGCACGGCATCGACGTCAAGGGTCTCAGCATCGACGTCAAGCGCATGCTCGCGCGCAAGGACAAGGTCGTCGCCCAGAACAACGACGGCATCCTTTTCCTGTTCAAGAAGAACAAGGTGACGTTCTTCCACGGCCGCGGCTCGTTCGTCGGCGGCAGCGCGACGGCCGGCTGGGCGCTCAAGGTCGAGGGAACGAAGCCCGCGGAGCTTCTCGCCCGGCACGTCATCGTCGCCACCGGCTCGAAGCCGCGGGCGCTGCCGGGCGTGCCGATCGACAACCGGCTCGTGCTCGACAACGAGGGTGCATTGGCGATGGCGGAGGTGCCGAAGCGCCTGGGCGTCGTCGGTGCCGGCGTCATCGGGCTCGAGATGGGCAGCGTCTGGCGCCGGCTGGGCGCCGACGTGACGGTGCTGGAGGCGCTGCCGGCCTTCCTCGGCGCCGTCGACGAGGCGATCGCGAAGGAGGCGCAGAAGGTGTTCGCGCGTCAGGGCCTCGCGATCCACACCGGGGTTTCGATCACCGAGGTCAAGAGCGGGAAGAAGGACGTCGCGGTGGCGTGGAACGACGCCGCCGGCAAGGCACAGGGCGCCACCTTCGACCGGTTGATCGTCTCCATCGGACGCCTGCCGCACACGGCGGGCCTGAACGGCGAGGCGGTGGGCCTGAAGCTCGACGACCGCGGCTTCGTCGACGTCGATGGCGACTGCCGCACCAACCTGCCGCAGGTCTGGGCGGTCGGCGACGTCGTCCGCGGCCCGATGCTCGCGCACAAGGCCGAGGAGGAGGGCGTCGCGGTGGCCGAGCGGATCGCCGGCCAGCACGGCCACGTCGACTTCAACACGGTGCCGTGGGTGATCTACACGTCGCCGGAAATCGCCTGGGTCGGACGGACCGAGCAGCAGTTGAAGGCCGAGGGAACGGCCTACCGGGCCGGCAGCTTTCCGTTCGCGGCCAACGGTCGCGCCCGGGCGCTCGGCGACACCACGGGGTTCGTGAAGATACTGGCCGACGCCGCAACCGACCGTATCCTCGGCGTGCACATCATCGGGCCCTACGCGTCCGAGCTCATCGCCGAGGGGGTCGTGGCGATGGAATTCGGCGCCTCGAGCGAGGACCTGGCGCGCATCTGCCACGCGCATCCGTCGCTGTCCGAGGCGACCAGGGAGGCGGCGCTCGCCGTCGATCGGCGGGCGCTGAACATCTAGCACCTGCCGACGCCGTGGATGCCGCGGCGTCGCCGGAGCCCATGCCAGGCCTGCCAAGTGCCCCCCGTGGCCGGGTTGCCGGTCGGCTACCGCTGGCGACAGGGGTCGACTTGCCGGTATGATCGCAGGCGTGTGCCCCCGCGCTGTTCCGTCGTTCGCGCTGCCGCGCGCCCGACCCTCCGGAGATCTGCGTTGCCGTCGCGCCTGAAGCCGGCGGTCGCCGCGCGCGCGACGCCCGCGGCGGCGGCGCCGGCCGCCCCCGCGGTACCGGGCGCGATGGGGGCGCTCCTCGCCGAGCACGGCATCGTGGTCGACCCGGCGCAGGCCGCTGCCGTGGCGCGCCTCGAGCGCCTGTCGGTCGAGCTCGGCGCATTCCGTGCAGCGCGGCAGTCGCGGATCAAGCGCCTGTTCGCCAAGCCTGCGGTCCCGCGCGGACTCTACCTCTGGGGCGGCGTTGGCCGCGGCAAGAGCCTGCTGATGGACGCGTTCTACGCGACCGTCCCGATCCGGCGCCGGACGCGGGTGCACTTCCATGCGTTCATGCGCGACATCCACGACGAGCTCGCGACGATGAAGCGCGAAGTCGATCCGCTGGCGACGGTCGCCGCGCACGTTGCGCGCCGCTGGCGGCTCGTGTGCTTCGACGAGTTCCACGTGTCGGACATCGCCGACGCGATGATCCTCGGCCGCCTCCTGACGGCGCTGTTCGGCCACGGCGTCGTGCTGGTGCTGACGTCGAACTACCGGCCGGACGCGTTGTACCCCAACGGCCTGCAGCGGCAGAACTTCGTGCCGACGATCCGGCTGCTCGAGCGCGAGCTCGACGTGCTCGAGGTCGAGGGCGGCACCGACTACCGGCTGCGGGCGCTGTCGCAGGTGCGAAGCTACCTCGTGCCGGCCGACCGCGAGGCCGAGGCCGAGCTCGCGGCCGCGTTCGAGCGGATGCGCTCGGGGCCTGACGAGTCGCCGCGGCTTGCG
>DATIUK010000267.1:0-17094 GCA_035466885.1 Casimicrobiaceae bacterium | reverse complement strand
GGTCGATGCCCAGCTTGAGGATCACCGGCATGAAGAACGGCGTGCAGATCAGAAGCATCGGCGCCACGTCCATGAAGGTGCCAAGCAATAGCAGCAACAGGTTCACGAGCAGCAGGAAGACGTACTTGTTCTCCGAGATGCCGAGAAAGATCTGCGTCACCTTGGCCGGGATCTGCATGATGGCCATCATGTAGCCGAAAGCGACCGAGAACCCGATGAGCATCATCACCATCGCCACCGTCTTCACGACGCGATGGACGAGGTGCGGCAGCTCGCGCCAGCGGTAATCGCGATAGATGAACATCGTCACCAGGAACGCGTAGACACAGGCCACGGCGGCCGACTCGGTCGGCGTGAACACTCCGGACAGGATGCCGCCCATGATGATGACGACGGTGACGAGGCCCCACATCGCGTCGGCAACCAGCTTCGGCACCTGGCGCAGCGCGATCGGCTCGCCCACCGGGAGATCCTTCCTGCGCGCAGCCCATAGCACCATTCCGATCAGGCAGAGGGCGAAAAGCAGGCCGGGAAAGATGCCGGCGAGGAACAGGTGCGCGACCGAGACCGTGCCGCCCGCGGCGAGCGAATAGATCACCGCATTGTGCGAAGGCGGGATCAGCAGCGCCTGCACCGAGCCGCAGATGGTCACGTTGGTCGCGAAGACCCGCGGATAGCCCGCCTTGACCATCTGCGGGATCATGACCGAGCCGATCGACGCGGTGTCGGCCACGGACGAGCCCGAGATGCATCCGAACAGGCTGCTGGCCAGGATGTTGACGAGCGCAAGACCGCCGCGGATCGCGCCGACGAAGACCCGCGCGAGGTTGATCAGGCGCGCGGCCATGCCGCCCTCCGCCATGATGGCCCCGGCGAGGACGAAGAACGGTATTGCCAGCAGCGCGAAATCGTCGGTGCCGTCGGAGATCTTCAGGATCACCGCCTCGAGCGGCAGGTCGACCCACAATGCGGCGACCAGCGCCGCAAGGCCGAGCGCGTAGGCGACGGGAACGCCCAGCGCGCACAGCAGCGAGAATGAACCGAGCAGGACCAGGGCATCCATGCCTACTCCAGTTCAGCGGCCTGGTCGCGGTACATGAACGACGTCGGCGGCGGCTCGCCGACCCATACGCGCTCGAGCAGGAACAGCAGCGTCAGCGCTCCGGCGATGGGGATCGGGAGGTAGACGATGCCTTGCTTGAGCCCCGGAAACTCGGCCATCGTCTGGTACCACGTGGTCTGGCACAGCCGCAGGCCGTAGCCCAGCATGAACAGGGCGGTGAGGGCCACGCAGGCGTCGACACCCCACAGCATGACGCGCCTGACGCGGGGACTCACGGCGTTGAGCACGGCCTCGACCGCGATGTGCACCTTGGCCCGGTAGACGGCGGCGCCGCCGATGAACGAGAACATCACCATCATCGACACCGCAGCCGGTTCCGGCCAGGACAGCGCGCTGTTCATCACGTAGCGCATGAAGACCCCTAGCGGAATGATCAGCGTGATCACCACCAGCGCGGTGCCCGAGAGGACGGTGCAAGCGACGTAGAGCCACTCCATCGCTTGCGCGTAGCGTTGCTTCGCGTTCATGACCGGGCTCTCCATGCAAGCCCGTGCAGCCCGGCGGCTGCGAGGGCGTTCAAAGCTGTCTTTCGGTGCGCCCGGCCGGCGCCTGCGAGCCGCGATCGCACGGCCCGCCTGCCCGGCCGGCGCGGGCTACTTCGTGTCGGCGATGCTCTTCATCAGGTCGGTGTAGGCCGCGCCGTACTTGGCGCGCACCGGCGCGGTGGCATCGAAGAAGGGCTTGTTGTCGATGGGGATGAACTCGATTCCGGCGGCCTTGAGCTTGGCGGTGTACTCGGCCACGCTCTTGTCCCACATCACGCGCTGCTCCATCTGTGCCTCGCGCGCGAACTTCTTCACCAGCGCCTGGTCGGCCGGAGCCATCTTGTCCCAGGTGACCTTGGACATGACGAAGATCTCCGGAATGATCAGGTGGTTGGTCAGCGTGTAGTATTTGATGCCCGCCGAGTACTGGTTCGAGGTGAACAGCGTCGGCGGGTTGTTCTCGGCGCCGTCGATCACGCCGGTCTGCAGGGCGCCGAAGACCTCGTTATGCCCCATCGAGATGCCGTTGCCGCCCATCGCGTTCATGGTGTCGACGAACAAGGGGTTGCCCATCATGCGGATCTTCTGTCCCTTGAGGTCGGACATCTGGCGCACGGCCTTCTTCGTGTACAGGCTGCGCGAGCCGGAGTCCATCCAGCCCAGCGCCACCAGCTTCGCCGGGCTGTTGGTGATGCGCTGCAGGATCTCGTCGCCGATCGGGCCGTCGATGACCTTGCGCATGTGCGCCTCGTCGCGGAAGACGAAGGGCATGTTGAACACGTTCACGTCGGGCACCACCGGGCCGATGACGCCCAGCGAGATGCGCGCAATCTGGATCGCGCCGACCTGGGTCTGCTCGACCATTTCCTTCTCGCTGCCGAGCACGCCGCCCGGAAACATCTGGATCTTGTAGCGGCCGTTGGTCGCCGCTTCGAGCTTCTTGCCCATGTTCTCGATGGCCACCACGTTCGGGTAGCCCGCCGGGTGCACGTCGGCGGCTCTCAGCACGGTCTGCGCGTGCGCAACCAGAGGCGCGCCGCCCCAGGCAACCAGCGCGGCACAAGCGACGATCAGGGTTCTGCGGTTCAACATGTTTGCCTCCAGTTCAGGTGCGAAAAGGCAGGTTTCAGGATCGCAGGCAACGCGCCTGCGGGTGCGGCCGAGGGCGCTGCCTGCGCCTCGGATAGAACCGATTCACCGTGCGTGCGGGCATCCGGCACTTTCCACGACGGCTTCCATCAGAGACTCTCGCCCGTCCCGAGCTTCACCACGCCCATCGTGAGCAGGATGTTGGCGAACCGGCGCGTCTCTCCGGTTGCAATCACCAGCGTGGTCAACGGCGAGCGCACGGCGTCGTAGAATGCGCTGCGCTCCAGCTTCGTCACCGGCGCCTCGGGCGGCAGCATGGCCAGGTACTCTTCGTGCACCGCGGCAGACTCCCCATCTGGCAGCTGCATCAGCGCGGCGGCCTGGACCGGAATCGTCGCCATTAGTACGGCGAGCACGTCGGTCGTCCTCGCGATGCCGGGGCAGAGGTTGAGAAAGACCTTGGTCGCATTCGGCCCGCAGTGCGAAGCGACCGGGTAGTTCCCGTCGGCGACCAGGATTTGCGAGAAGTGCCCCGAGCTCGCCAGGGCGCGAAGGATCTCCGGATGCAGGAGCCTGGTCTTCAGCATGCGATCTCCCGGGGCATGGATGTTCCGGATCGCGCGGTCACGCGCAATACACGCCACCGTTGACGTCGAGCGTCTCGCCGGTGATGAAGCCGTCGTACTCCGACGCCAGGAACACGACCGGCCGGGCGACGTCGTCGACTGTGCCGGGCCGGCCGAGAGGCATCCCGCGAATGGTCTCCGCGGCGGACTCCTTCGTCGTGTGCGTGTCGTGAAACCGCGTGCCGAGTATCAGCCCCGGCGCGACCGAGTTGACCCGGATCCCGAGCGCCGCGAGCTCCGTTGAGAGCGACCGGGTGAACGTCAGCACCCCGCCCTTTGCGGTCGAGTAGGCGAGCGACCCCGAATGCCCGCCCTTGCGCCCGGCAAGCGACGCCACGTTGACGACGGAGGCGCCGCCGGCCCGGGCGAGGTAGGGAACCGCCTCCCGCGTGACGAGCATCATCGTTGTCAGGTTGAGGTCGATGACCTGTTGCCAGAACGCGAGGTCGACGCTCGCCAACCCGCGGCGTTCGACCAGGCCGCCGGCGTTGTTGACCACGACGTCCAGGCCGCCCAGGAAGGTCGCGGCCTCACGCACCATCGGGACGGTTGCCGCCGTGTCGCTGAGGTCCGCCTGGAACGCCCGGGCCCGCCGCCCACCGGACCCCGCCAGGGCGAGCACCTCCTGCGCCCCCGCGCTGTCGGTGAAGTAGTGCAGTGCCAGGTCGCAGCCCGCCTCGAGCAGCCCCTTGGCGATTGCCTGGCCGATGCCGTGACCTGCTCCGGTCACCAACGCCCGCTTGCCCGCGAGTGATCCCACGCTGTACTCCGGTCTCCGAGTTGCGCTACCGTCCGCCCGGCCGTTCCCGGGCCAGTACGCTCGCCGGGGGCGTCCCGACGTCGGGCGCCGGGGCAGTCCGCGCGGAGCGGCCGGACTTGGCGGCCGCTGGCTTGAAATGCTGGTCGTGCGACATGCGCGCATGTTCCGCCATCGCCCGCGCTGCCGCGTCCGGGTCCCGTGCCTCGATGGCGGTGACGACGCGAAGATGCTCGTCGGCAACGATCGGCAGTCGCGCGCGCGAACAGGTCTTGTGCTCGCCATTGAGGCGCAGGATGTCGGGCGTGATCAGCCCGACCAGCGACGCGAGCACCGCGTTGTGCGCCGCCTGCGCGATGGCGAGGTGAAGCGCCAGATCCTCCTGCAACGCAGGATCGCCCGCGGACGCGCGCTCCCGGAAAGCCCGTTCTGCCGATCGGATGCTGCGGATGTCCGCCGGTGTGGCCCGCTCCGCTGCACGTCGCGCCGTCTCGACCTCCAGTGCCATCCGGGTTTCGGACAACGCGCTGATGTCGTCGCGGTCGAGGGACAGCACGTTGCTGATCATTCCCTCGAGCGCGGCAACGCCGAGCCGGGAGACGACGGTTCCGCTCTGGGGAAGCGTCTGCAGGATGCCGTAGAACTCGAGGCGGAGCAGCGCCTCGCGAACGTGGGAACGCCCGACGCCGAACTGCGCGGCGAGCTCGCGTTCCGCGGGGAGGCGGTCCCCCGGCTTGAGGGCCCCGATGCCGACCAGGTCGCGCAGCTGGCGCAGGATCGCGTCGGCAGGACGCTCGACCTCGATCGCCGACAATGAAGCGAGGATCGGCGGGCGGCGGGGGGTGGCGGCGGGGGGTGCCATTCCATTGGTCAGCTGGCTGCTGGTTGACCAATTCGAGCACGACGTGCCGCCTCCTGTCAACCGGCCTGAATCAGCCTGAACCAGCCACCGGCGCCCGCCTGCGGCCGTTTCGGCGCTCGGGCCCCAAGCGCGGCAAATGGCCGCACCTGTTGAGGCGGACCTGGACATGGCGAGAAGTAAGATGTGGAATAGCTGCAACTCACCCGCCACGCCGGAAGGAACCGGAGACACCTCAAGACCATGAACCCTTCTCCACTTGCTCGCCTGATGCTGGCGATTGCCCTTGCAACCTTGCCGATGGCTCATGCCGCCGGTGCCGCGCCCGATCCCAAGGCCCAACTTGGCCGCCTGCTGTTCTTCGACACCGCGCTTTCGGAGCCGGCCGGCCAGTCCTGCGCGAGCTGTCATGCGCCCGCCACCGCCTTCACCGATCCCGATGCAACGAAGCACACCTCGAAGGGGGTGCATCCCGAGCGCTTCGGCAATCGCAATACGCCCTCGGCGATGTACATGGCCTTCTCGCCTAAGTTTCACTTCGACCGCAAGGAAAAGCACTACGTCGGGGGGCAGTTCTGGGACGGCCGGGCAGCGACACTCGAAGACCAAGCCAAGGGTCCACTCCTCAATCCGGTCGAAATGGCCAACCCGAACAAGCGCGCCGTCGTCGACAAGGTGCGCAAGGCGCCGTATGCAGGCCAGTTCGACGCGGTATTCGGCAAGGGTGCCCTGGTTTCCGTAGACCGCGCCTACGATCACATCGCCGCTGCCATTGCCGCCTATGAGCGTACAGCGGAGTTCCAGCCCTTCTCTTCACGTTATGACGCCTGGCTGGCCGGCAAAGGCCAGTTGACCGAGCAGGAACTGCGCGGTCTCAGACTTTACGAGGACGAGAAGAAAGGCAACTGCGCGGCCTGCCATCCCAGTCAGCGCGGTCCCAACGGCGAGCCGCCGCTGTTCACCGACTTCACCTACGACAACCTGGGCGTCCCGCGCAACCCCGACAGTGCCTTCTACGGGCAGGCCAAGCAGTTCAACCCGCAGGGCGCCAGGTTCGTCGACAAGGGTTTGGGCGGGTTCGTCAAGCAGCGCGCAGAAGACGGCAAGTTCAAGGTACCCACCTTGCGCAACATCGCCAAGACCGCCCCCTACATGCACAACGGCTATTTCAGGACCCTGCGCGGGGTGGTGGCGTTCTACAACGACCGCGACGTGCGGCCAGCCTGCGTCGGCGAGCTTGGCGAAGCCGAGGCGTTGCAGAAGGGATGCTGGCCGCAGTCGGAGGTTCGGCGCAACCTCAATACCGAAGAAATGGGCAAGCTGGGTATGACCGAGCAGGAAGTCGACGACATCGTCGCCTTCATGCAAACCCTGAACGACGAGTAATCGACGGCGCACGACCTGCGCGTCCCGCAGCGCTCAGCGCATGGATTTCGGCACCGGCGAGCTCACCGCGCCGGCCAAAGGCCTTTCCGGCCGACCGGTCGCGCTTCAGCCCGGGTTCTGCAGGGCGAATGGCCGGTCGATCAGCTTGTCGAGCACGGCCCGGCCTGGACCGCCTCTCGCGCCGCAGGTGCCCGCGCCGGCCAACCGCTACAATCCAGGCTCGATGAGCACCAACGACCGGAAACGCCAGCAATGAGCGGCAGCGCCGCGCCAAGCGCGAAGCCGCCGCTGGCGCTGGTCTTCGGCGCCAGCGGCTATGTCGGCAGCAACCTCGTTCCCGCGTTGCAGGCTGCGGCAGTGCGCGTCCGCGCCGCTGCCCGCAATCGGAAGGTGCTCGCAGCGCGCGCGTGGCGCGACGTCGAGCTCGTCGAGGCCGACGCGCTGGCGCCGGCGACGCTGGCGCCAGCGCTCGAGGGTGTCGACGTCGCCTATTACCTCGTCCACTCGATGGCCTCCGGCCGCGACTTCGGCCGCCTCGATCTCGAGGCGGCGTCGAATTTCGCCCGCGCGGCGGCGGCTGCCGGCGTGCGCCGGATCGTCTACCTCGGCGGTCTGGTGCCGCCCGGTGCCGACTCCGAGCACCTCACCTCGCGCAAGGAAACGGGCGATCGGCTGCGCGCGGGCCCGGTGCCGGTGACCGAGATCCGCGCCGGCATCATCGTCGGACCGGGCTCGGCCGCCTACGAGGTCATGCGCGACCTGGTCTACCACCTGCCGCTGATGGTGACGCCGAAGTGGGTGCAATCGCGCTCGTCGCCGATCGCGCTGCCAAACCTGCTGCACTACCTCATCGCCGTCGCGGCGCGCCCGGAGGCCGAAGGGATGATCTACGACGCCGGCGGTCCGGAGATCCTGTCCTACGAAGCGATGATGGTCGCGTTCGGCGCGGTCGTCGGGCGACGTCCGCGGATCCTGCGGGTCCCCGTTCTCTCGCCCAGGTTGTCGTCGTACTGGCTGGGCCTCGTCACCGCGGTGCCGGCGAGCATCGCGCGGGCGCTGATCGGCGGGCTCAAGCACGACATCCTGCCCGACGACGCGAAGCTGCGCGCGCTGGTGCCGCAGCGCCTGCTCACGTTCCGCGAGGCGGTCGAGGCCGCACTCGCCGCCGAGCGTGCCAACGCGGTCACCGCCCGCTGGACCGAGGGCGTGATGATGTACCGCGCGTACCGTCCCGACTACGCGTTCTACGCCAAGAAAGCGGCGGGACACGCCGACACCAACGCGTCCCCCGAAGCGGTCTGGAAGGTCGTGACGAGCCTCGGCGGGCGCAATCGGTATTTCTACCTGAACTTTCTCTGGACGCTGCGCGAACTCGCCGACTGGCTGGTCGGCGGCCCGGGGTTCACCCGTGGCCGCCGCGACGCGGCCGAATTGCGGCTGGGCGACACCGTCGATTACTGGACCGTCGTCGGTCTGGAGCGCAACCGGCGCCTCACGCTGAACTTCGGCCTGAAGGCGCCCGGCTCGGGAATCCTCGAGTTCGAGATCGAGCCGCTGCCCGACGGCCGGACCCGGCTCACCGAGACCGCGTATTGGCATCCGCAGGGGGTCTGGGGACTGCTGTACTGGGCGGCGCTGGTCCCCTTCCATCTGTTCATCTTCAAGGGGATGACGCGGGCGATGGTGCGCCGCGCCGAAGCCGGGGCTGCGCGCGAGCCCTGAGGTCCGACGCAGGACCGCCGTGCAGGCCTCTGGCCCCCGTCCAAGGCGTCAGTACGGCAGCCCGACGTAGTTCTCGGCCAGCGCGGTCTGTGCGGCGTGGGAGCTGAACAGGTACTCGAGCTCCGCCTGCTGGATCTTGTCGCCGAAATCGCCGGCGTCCGGAAAACGGTGCAGCAGCATCGTCATCCACCAGGAAAAGCGCTCCGCTTTCCAGATTCGGCGCAATGCCCGCTCCGAGTAGGCATCGAGCCCCGCGGAACGGCCGTGCCGGTAATGCTCGACCAGGCCATCGAAGAGATAACGGATGTCGCTGGCCGCGAGGTTCAGCCCCTTGGCGCCGGTCGGCGGCACGATGTGCCCGGCGTCGCCGGCGAGGAACAGCCGACCGAAGCGCAACGGCTCGGCGACGAAGCTCCTCAGCGGCGCGATGCTCTTCTCGAGCGATGGCCCGGTGACGAGATCGGCGGCAGCGGCGGGATCGAGCCGGCGTTTCAATTCGGTCCAGAAGCGCTCGTCGGGCCATTGCTCGACGTGCTCGGCGAGGGTGCACTGCAGGTAGTAGCGGCTGCGGGTGCGACTCCTCATGCTGCACAGCGCGAAGCCACGCTCGTGCAGCACATAGATGAGTTCGTGCGATACCGGCGGCGTATCGGAGAGCAGGCCCAGCCAGCCGAAGGGATAGACGCGTTCGTAGTTGCGGATCGAGCCCGTCGGCACGCTCTGGCGGCATACGCCGTGGAAGCCGTCGCAGCCGGCGATGAAGTCGCAGGCGAGCTCGTGCCACGCACCGCTGTGGAGGTAGCGGACCGACGGGCGGTCGCCGTCGAAGCCGTGGATGGCGACGTCCTCGGCCCCATACACTGACGGCGCGCCGCTCGCCCGGCGCACGTCCATCAGGTCCCGGGTGACCTCGGTCTGGCCGTAGACGACGACGCTCTTGCCGTCGGTGAGCCCGCTGAGGTCGACGCGATGCCGCACACCGTCCCACGCGATCTCGATGCCCTGGTGGACGAGCCCCTCGCCGTGCAGGCGAGCGCCGGCGCCGGCTTCGTCGAGCATGTCCACGGCTCCCTGCTCCAGCACGCCTGCACGGATGCGCCCCAGCACGTACTCGGGCGCGTGCCGCTCGACGATCACGTTGTCGATACCGGCGCGCGTCAGCAGCGCTCCGAGCAGCAGGCCGGAGGGGCCGGCCCCGATGATCGCGACCTGGGTGCGCATGAGCGTCTCCTCCTCGTGTCCGTCGAATCAGGCCGCCGCCGACGCGAGCTGACGCTCCAGCCCGTCGAGCGTCCGGTAGCACGGCAGCACCTGTGCAACCGCCGCGTTGGGTTCGCGCCCCTCGCGGATCGCCGCGAAGAACTCCCGGTCCTGCAGCTCGATGCCGTTCATCGACACGTCGACATTCGACACGTCGATCCTCTCATCCTTGCCGGTGTAGAGGTCGTCGTAGCGGGCGATGTAGGTGCCGGTGTCGCCGATGTAGCGGAACCAGGTGCCCAGCGGCCCGTCGTTGTTGAACGACAGCGACAGCGTGCAGATCGCCCCGGTCGAGGACTTGAGCTGGATCGACATGTCCATCGCTATGCCGAGCACCGGGTGCCTGGGCCCTTCGATGGCGCTCGCGGCGACGATCTCTCCACCGGTCTGCCAGGCGAAGAGGTCGACCGTGTGCGCCGCGTGATGCCACAACAGGTGGTCGGTCCAGGACCGCGGCTGGCCGAGCGCGTTGGTGTTGGTCCGGCGGAAAAAGTACGTTTGCACGTCCATCTGCTGGATCGCGAACTCGCCCGCCCGGATCTTCCCGTGCACCCACTGGTGACTGGGGTTGAAGCGCCGGGTGTGGCCGACCATCGCCACCTTCCCCGTTGCGCGCTGCAGCCGCGCCACCTCCTCGGCCCCTTGGAGGCTGTCGGCGAGCGGGATCTCGACCTGCACGTGCTTGCCAGCCGCAAGACACGCGGCCGCCTGCGCCGCGTGCAGCTGCGTCGGCGTGCACAGGATCGCCGCGTCGACGTGGGGCAAGGCGAGGCTCTGGGCGAGGTCGTCGGTGACGTGCGCGACGCCGTACTTCGCTGCGACCTCGCGCGTCTTGCCGAGATCGCGGCCGACCAGCGAGACGACCTCGACGCCATCGATCAGCCGAATCGCGTCGAGGTGCTTGATGCCGAACGCGCCGGCGCCCGCCAGAACGACGTGGATCGGGCCGGCCATCACGGGTTCTCCAGCACCAGGTGGCCGACCGCGGTGTTCGATGCCGGCACGTGGTAGAAGCGATGGACGACGCGCGGCGGCGCGTCGTCCATCGCGCCACGGGCGATCAGCCACATCACGAGCTCGATGCCCTCGGAGCCCGCTTCGCGGACGTAGTCGACGTGCGGCATTTTCGACAGCGCCTCGGGATCCGCGATCAGCCGGTCGAGGAACGCGTTGTCGAACTCGCGGTTGATGAGCCCCGCGCGTGGCCCCTGCAGCTGGTGGCTCATCCCGCCGGTGCCCCAGATGTGCACGCTGAGTGGCTCGTCGTACGACGCGACCGCGCGGCGGATCGCCCGGCCGAGCTGCCAGCAACGGCGACCCGAAGGCACCGGGTACTGGACGACGTTGACGGCGAAGGGGATCACCGGGCACGGCCAGGCGGCGGGCTGTCCGCACAGCATCGACAGCGGCACCGTGAGGCCGTGGTCGACATCCATCCGGTTGACGATGGTGAGGTCGAAGTCGTCCTGGATCACCGACTGCGCGATGTGCGCGGCGAACTCCGGGTGGCCCTTGACGACGGGCACCGGGCGCGGCCCCCAGCCCTCGTCGGCGGGCCTGTACTCCTCGGCGCAGCCGATCGCGAACGTCGGGATGAGCTCGAGGCTGAATGCGTTGGCGTGGTCGTTGTAGACCAGGAAGACGACGTCCGGCGGATTCGCCTTCATCCACGCGCGGGACGCTTCATAGCCCTTGAACACCGGCTGCCAGTACGGCTCGCCAGTCTTGCCGAGATCCATCGCCACGCCCATGGCCGGGACGTGCGAGGTGTAGACGCTGGCGGTGATCCGTGCCATCACTGCTTCTCCCCGACATAGCGATTGCCTTCGATCGGACGGCCCCCGGCCAGCATCATCGCGCGGTACTCCTGCTCGGTCATGCCGGTCATGCTGCCGGCGATCTGCTGGAAGGTCATGCCGTCGGTGCCGCCGATCTTGGCCAGGAAGTAGACGTTGCCGCCGAGCGCAATGCAGCGGTTGAGATCGCGGGCGAGCACCGCCTGCTTCTGCTCCTCGGTCATCGGCCATTCATCGAGATAGGCGCGCTCGCCGGCCTTGAAACGGGCACGGTTCTCCGGCTTCATCAGCGACATGCAGAACTGGTTGAGGTGGTAGCCCTTGCGCGACTCCTCGGCGTCGAAGATCGTCGTTCCGGGGATGTCCTTGTACGGCTTGTCCAGTGCCATCGGGTCGTCCTTCAGCGGGTTTCTTCGGGCCAGTAGAGGCGCATCGGGTTGTCGACGAGGAGCTGCTGCTGCAGTTCCCTGGTCGGCGCGATGTCGGGGATGAAATCGACCAGCAGGCCGTCGTCGGGCATGTGGTCCTTGAGGTTCGGGTGCGGCCAGTCGGTCCCCCAGAGCACGCGGTCCGGGAATTCCTCGACCAGCCGGCGGGCAAACGGCACGACGTCGCGATAGGGATGCGCCTCGCCGTCGCGCGCCGGCGGCCCGCCGACCGAGAGCCGTTCCGGGCAGCTCACCTTCGACCAGACGTTCGGGTGCTCGCGCAACATCGTCACGAAGCGCCCGAACTGCGGACCGTCGACCGGCAGGGTCACGTCGGGCCGTCCCATGTGGTCGACGACGACGGGCGTCGGCAGTGCGGTGAAGAAGTCGATCAGCTCGGGCAGGTCCGCCGCCTCGAAGTAGACGACGACGTGCCAGCCTAGCGGCGCGATCCGGCGTGCGATTTCCATCAGCTCGTCCCGCGGCGTGAAGTCGACCAGGCGTTTGACGAAGTTGAAGCGCGTGCCCCGCACGCCGGCCGCGTGCAGCTCCGCGAGCTCGGTGTCGGTGACGCTGCGGCGGACCGTGGCGATGCCGCGCGCCTTTCCGTCGGCGTGCTCCAACGCGTCGGTGAGCGCCCGGTTGTCGGCGCCGTGGCAGGTCGCCTGGACGATCACGTTGCGGGCGAAGCCCAGCCGGTCGCGCAGCGCGAAGAGCTGGCCTTTCGACGCGTCGCACGGCGTGTACTTCCTCTCCGGCGCGTACGGGAACTCGCTGCCCGGGCCGAACACGTGGCAGTGCGCGTCGACGGCGCCCGGCGGCACCCGGAACCGCGGCAGCGACGGGTCCGGATGGAAGGCGAGCCAGCCGGGGGTGATGGCGAAGTCGTTCACGCGGGTCCGATCATCGAGTTTGCGCCAGACGCGGGCCGGTCGGGGCACGCGACCGCGGGTTCGTCAGTCGAGGTACTTGAGCCCGGCCTTCGCCAGCGGCTCGCGCATCTTGTACATGTCGAGGCCCAGCACCCCGGCGGCAAGCTCTTTGCGCTTGTCGGCCTCGTTCGCCTCGCGCGCCGCAGCGGCCTCGGCGACCGCGGCGGCGATCGCCGCGGGAACGATGACCACGCCGTCGTCATCGCCGACCACGACGGCGCCCGGGTTCACCAGCGCGCCGGCGCAGACCACCGGAATGTTGACCGAGCCGAGTGTGGCCTTGACGGTGCCCCGCGCGTTGATCGCCCGCGAAAACACAGGGAACTTCATCGCGGTGAGTTCGGCGACGTCGCGCACGCCGCCGTCGATGACGAGACCCCGGCCGCCCCGGGCGCGAAAGCTCGTCGCCAGGAGCTCGCCGAAGAAGCCGTCGTCGCAGTCGGCCGTGCACGCGGCGACGACGACGTCGCCGTCGGCGATCTCGCCGGCCGCGACGTGCAGCATCCAGTTGTCCCCCGGCTGCAGCAGCACGGTCACGGCCGTGCCGGCGAGCCTCGCCCCGGCGTAGAAGGGACGCAGGTAGGGCTTGGTCAACCCGACGCGGCCCATCGCCTCGTGAATCGTGGCCACGCCGTAGCGCGCAAGCTTGTCCACCGCCACCCGGTCGGCGCGCCCGATGTTGCGTCGGATCACACCCAGGTTGTTCATGCCCATCGGTTCCTCCCCCGCTGCGTTCGCTTCACCGGCCCTTCGCCTTCAGCGCGGCGTCGAGCCGCGGGTAGACCCGCCGCGCGTTGCCTTCGTAGATCTTCTTCCGGTCGGCGGCCGAAAGCGCCGCCGCCTCGATGTAGCGCCGCGTGTCGTCGAAGTGGAACCCCGTCTCCGGATCGATGCCGCGCACCGCGCCGATCATCTCCGACGCGAACAGCACGTTGTCGATCGGGATCACCCGGGTCAGCAGGTCGATGCCCGGCTGGTGGTAGACGCAGGTGTCGAAAAAGACGTTGCCGAGCAGGTGGTCCTTCAGCAGCGGCTTCTTCAGTTCCTGTGCGAGGCCGCGGTAGCGACCCCAGTGGTAGGGCGCGGCGCCGCCGCCGTGCGGGATCACGAACCGCAGCGTCGGGAAGTCCTTGAAGAGGTCGCCCTGGATCAGCTGCATGAACGCCGTGGTATCGGCGTTGATGTAGTGCGCGCCGGTGGTGTGGAAGCAGGCGTTGCAGCTGGTGCTGACGTGGATCATCGCCGGGATGTCGTACTCGACCATCTTTTCGTAGATCGGGTACCAGTGCCGGTCGGTCAGCGGCGGCTCGCGCCAGTGCCCGCCCGACGGGTCGGGATTGAGGTTGATGGCGACGAAACCGTACTCACGGACGCAGCGCTCGAGCTCGGGAATGCAGGTCTTCGGATCCACACCGGGGGACTGCGGCAGCATCGCTGCGCCGATGAAGTGGTCGGGAAAGAGGCAGCTCACCCGGTGGCAGAGCTCGTTGCAGATCGCCGACCAGGTGGCGCTGGTCTCGAAGTCGCCGATGTGGTGCGCCATGAAGCTCGCGCGAGGCGAGAAGATCGTGAGGTCGCAGCCGCGCTCGACCATCTTGGCGAGCTGGTTCGCCTCGACGCTCTCCCGCAGCGCGTCGTCGCTGATGACGAGCTCGGCCGCACGCGGCGCGAGCGACCGGTCCTTGAGCCCGGAGATCTGGCGGTTGCGCCACTCTTCCAGCGCCTTGGGCGCCGTCGTGTAGTGGCCGTGGCAGTCGATGATCACGTGGACTTTCCTTTCCAGACCGCGGCGGGAACCATGACCTCGCCGCGCATGAGCAGCCGCGCGGTGCGCAGCAGCGCCGCCCGCGTGACGTTGCGCGGGTCGGCGGGATCGACCTCGAGCTCGACGCTGAACTCGCCGGTCGGGTGCTCGACCGAGATCCGCTTGACCGTACCCGCGGGCACCCGCGCGATGCCCTCGCAGACCGTTCCCGGCAGCACGCACGCGGTGCCGACGGTTACGGCCGCCAGCACGCCGATCGCGTCGTGGCAGACATGCGGGATGAAGCTTCGGGTGGCGAGGCTGCCGCCCGCACGCGGGGGCGCGATCAGCGTCATCTTGGGGTAGTTCTTCGGCCCGACATCGCCGAGTCCCATCGCGTGGCCGCAGGCGAGCCGCAGGCGTTCGATCCGTGTCTTGAGCTCGACATCGGCGTTCAGCCCGGCGACCTCTTCGTACCCGCTGCGGCCGACATCGGTGGCGCGAAGCAGCACCAGCGGCATGCCGTTGTCGATGCAGGTGACCTCGACGCCGTCGATCCGGTCGCGCACGTTTCCGGTCGGCAGCAGGCCGCTGCAGACCGACCCCGCGGTGTCGAGGAAGTTGATCGTGATCGGCGCCGCGTTGCCGGGGACTCCGTCGATCCGCGCGTCGCCCGCGTACTCGACGTGCCCGCCGGGTGTTGCCACCGTGATGTCGCACTGCATGTCGGTGTTGCGCGTCAGCACCCGGAACGTGCTCGCCGCGCCGCGGGGCGCGATCATTCCGGTCTCGAGCGCGAACGGGACGACCGCGGCGAGCATGTTGCCGCAGTTCGGCGTCGTGTCGACGGTGTCCTTGTCCGGCTGCAACTGCGCGAACAGGAAGTCGAGGTCGACGCCGGGCTTGCTGCCGGGCGAGACGATGCCGACCTTGCTGGTCAGCGGATGCGCTCCGCCCAGGCCGTCGATCTGCCGCGGATCGGGCGAGCCCATGACGGCGAGCAGCACGCGATCGCGCAAGGCAAGTTCGCCCGGCAGGTCCGCAGCAGCGAAGAAGGGCCCGCGCGAGGTGCCGCCACGCATGAACAGGCAGGGGATTGCGGTCTGAATGGGTCACTCCCTTGGTCGCATCGAGGCGGACCGATCGCGAGAGTCTGCGCCGTTCCGTCGCTATCGAAAAGCCCGGCTGCTAAACTAACAGCTATGCCGCTTTGGCATGGGTCGATCCTTGTGACTCCAGCGCGTCATGGACCTCAAGCAGCTCGAGTATTTCGTCAGCGTCGTCGACCTGGGCGGCTTCTCCCGCGCCGCCCGGGCGCTCGGCGTCGCCCAGCCGGCCATCAGCCGGCAGGTCCGCAGTCTCGAGGTGGAACTGAGGCAATCGCTGCTGTCGCGCAACGGCCGCGGCGCCGTGCCCACCGAGGCCGGCAAGCGCCTGCTCGAGCACGCACGGGGCATCCTGCAGCAGGTCGAGCGTGCGCGCCGCGACGTCGACGAGTCCAAGGGCGCGTCGCTGGGCAAGGTCGTCATCGGCCTGCCGCCGACCGTCGCCCGGCAGTTCGCCGTGCCGATCGTGCGCGCGTTCCGGCAGCGCTACCCCGGCGCGTCGCTCAGCATCGTCGAGGGCTTTTCTTCGACGATCGTCGAGTGGCTGGCGGTGGGTCGCGTCGACGTGGGGCTTGCCTACAATCCGGTCCCGGCCGCCGCATTCGAAGTTCGCGTGCTGCTCGAGGAACCGCTGTGCCTGATCGGCCCCCGAACCGATGCGCGCCTCGCGCGCCGGCTGCGCCTTGCCGACCTGCCGCGTTTTGCGCTGATCCTCCCCAGCCAGCCCAACGCGATTCGCCGCCTGGTCGAGACCCGCCTCGCGAGCCTCGGCCTGCGCCCGCAGGTGGCGATGGAGATCGACGCGGTACCCGCGATCCTCGAACTCGTCGCCGAAGGCCATGGGTTCGCCGTGCTGCCCCCGCGCGCGCTGCAGGGCGCGGCGACGGCCGCGCGCCTCGCCGCCGCGGCGATTGTTACGCCGCAATTGAGCAGCGCGCTGGCGATCGTCACCTCGGCCCAACGGCCCTCGACTCCGCTGCAGAAGGCGGTGGTCGCAATGATCGAGGAGCTCGCCGGACCGGTGCTGGCCCCCGGCTGACAGGGGCGCGCAACCGCGACCGAGGGACGGCGGCGGTGCGCCGTCGTTGTTGACGTGGCGCCGCGGTGCTCTATCATCCGTCGGCTGCTCCCGGTCGCGCGCTGCATCCCGCGCCGGACGCGCATCGTGATTCGGGCCGGCGTGTTCGTTGCGAGCGCCGGCTGTCCTTGCGACCGGATGGAGGCTTCGAGCAGCAGATGCCCGCTTCACGTACCCGCAAGGCCCGCACGCCTCGAGGTAGCGACGGCACGACCGCCGCCGCGCGGGCGACTGCCGAGTTCGCCGCGGCCGGCGCACACGACCGCGCCATCGCGGTTGCGACCGCCGCGCTCGACGCGCCGCGCCTGCCCGCGGCAACGCGCCTGAAGCTCCTCGACCTTCGCGCCGAGAGCTTCATCGCGCAAGGCGAGCCCGGGCGCGCGCGGGCCGACGCCGACGCGATGCTCGCCGCGGCGCGCCGGGCACGCAATTCGGCATTTGTCGCGCTTGCGCTCAACCGCTGCGCCCTGGTGCGGCTGCGCACCGGCCAGTCGCGGGAGGCGCTGGCGTCCGCCGAGGAAGCGCTCGACGCCGCGCGCCGGAGCGAAGGCATCGATCTCGAGGCAACCGCCCTGCTCCGCATCGCCGAGGCGCGGTTTCGCCTGCTGGAAAGCGCCAAGGCCGTGCAGGCCGCGACCAAGGCCGCCCGGCTGTTCAGGAAGCTAGGCCAGCGAGCCGGCGAAGGGCGGGCCCTGTGGGCGTT